>NZ_CAUVXG010000082.1:16500-17494 GCF_963555885.1 Protofrankia sp. Cr2 | reverse complement strand
GGGTGGGGTGGGCCGGACCCGTCGCCCACGAACGGCGCGTGCGGCTGCGGGCAGCCGGCGCTTGACGGCGCGGCGACCCCTGTTCTACGTTTAACGCATCGATTAATTAACGTCAGGGTGAAATACGATGGCAGCTGATCGACTCAGCACGATCTTCGCGGCGCTGGCGGACCCGACCCGGCGGGCGATCCTGGCCCGGTTGGCGGAGGGGGACGCGACCGTCACGGAGTTGGCTGAGCCGTTCTCGATCAGCCTGCCGGCGATCTCCCGACACCTCAAGGTGCTCGAGCGGGCCGGGTTGATCTCCCGAAGTCGGACGGCCCAGTGGCGCTCGAGCGCTCTCACCGCCGGGCCGCTGCAGGAGGCCACAGCGTGGATGGAGCGCTACCGCCAGTTCTGGGATGCAAACTTCGAGCGGCTCGACGCCCATCTTCGGCACATCCAGCAAGCGCAGTCGCCATTCGCGGAGGACCAGCCGTCCGCAGAGGACCAGCAACAGCAGTGACATGACATCACCCAGCCATCAGCCATCCATAAGTCGGATATCGGAGATATCAGCGAGAGGAACAGTGCCATGGCAGATTCCCCGGCAACCAACGAACTGGTCATCACCCGGATCTTCAACGCTCCGCGGGAGCTCGTCTACCGGGCGTTCGTCGACCCCGATCAGATCGCGCAGTGGTTCGGTCCGGTGGGGTTCTCCGTGCCCCGCGACACCGTCGAGGTCGACGTCCGGGTAGGCGGCTATCAGCGGTTGGTAATGGTCAGCGACGATGACCCGACGATGCACTCGCCGGTCAACGCGACGTTCACCGAGGTCGTCGAGAACGAACTCCTCGTGGGCACCGAGGAGGTGGAGGGTATTCCCGGCTTCGAGGGGATCGCCCAGATGTACATGCGCCTGGAGTTCCACGACGAGGGCGGAAAGACCCGCCTGGTGCTGCGCCAGGGCCCCTACACCGACCAGATGGAAGGCATGGCACGCGAGGGTTGG
>NZ_CAUVXG010000082.1:11585-16106 GCF_963555885.1 Protofrankia sp. Cr2 | reverse complement strand
ACCAGCTCCTTCACCAAGCTCGACACCTTGCTGACGCACTGAGCCCTGCTGACGCCGGCGCCTTGCGTCATCGCTGCCCGCACGCCGCTGCCCGCACGCCGCTTCGCGCTGCATCCACCCCAGCCCCGCTCCTTGATCCGCATTCCCTTCGGTGCGACGAGTGGAAGGATGACGTCAGGAGGCGCCAGCTTTCGGGCGGAAAATGTATGTCAACCATCCACTCGTGCCGGGCCGGCTACCCACCAAGGTGTTGCTGCCACCGCGGCTACACATCCGCGCGGCCACCCGCCGGTCCCCACCCCGCCGGCCCCCACTCGCAGACCTGCACATCCGCCACCGCGGCGCGTCCGCCTCGCGATCTACGTACCCCAGCCTCACTCCTTGATCCACATCCCTGTTGCCGGGCGTTCTAGATCATCTGAGCCGCGGCGTCCGTTGACAGGTGACTAAATGGTCACCTATCTTCGAGGGCGTGGACGCGGTGTTCAGGGCGCTGGCCGATCCGACGCGGCGGGCGCTGCTCGACGAGCTCTTCCGCGAGGACGGGCAGACGTTGAGCGCGCTCGAGGCGCGGTTCGACATCACCCGTTTCGGCGTGATGAAGCACCTCAAGCAGCTTGAGGAGGCGGGCCTGGTGGTCACCAGGCGGCGCGGACGAGAGAAGCTCCATTTTCTGAACCCGGTCCCGATCCGGCTCGTCCACGACCGGTGGGTGAGCAAGTACGCCGAGCCCTGGGCGGCTGCGCTCAGCGCCGTCAAGCAGCGACTGGAGAATTCCATGGAGAAGGTTTTCGAGATCTACATTCGCACCACCCCGGAGCGGCTGTGGGAGGCGATCACCGATCCTGAGATAAGGAGCAAGTACAACTTCGGTGCCAGGGTCATCTCGGACTGGACACCGGGCTCGCGCTACGAGATGGGCGCTCCGGGCGCACCCGGTCCGCTCGGCGAGGGGGAGAACCTCGAGATCGACCCGCCGCGCCGGCTCGTCCAGAGCGCAACCATGCTCTGGAGCGACGAGGTGAAGAGTGAGGGCACCTCCAGAATCACCTGGGAGATCGAACCGATCGGCGACTCCTGCCGCCTGACCGTCACCCACGACCAGTTGCGCGAGGGCGCGAACGAGGAGCTCTACGGCGGCTGGCCGATGATCCTGTCGGGCCTGAAGACGTGGCTGGAGACCGGCGAGCTCCTCACCACCCCGGGATCCCTGATGTATTCCTGAGCCGGCTCTCGCCAGCGACCCTGCCGCCAATCCTGCCGCCAATTCTGCCGGCGGTGCGACCGGGCGTGGCGCCTGTCGGAGAAAATACACTCTCTCGGCATGACTGTAGTTCTGTCCAAAGGCGGGAACGTGGTGCTCCCGCCGCGGGTCGGGCGGGTGTGTGTCGTGCTCGACTCCGCCGCAGGACCGGCGTTGGACGGCAGCGCACTGCTGCTCACGGCTTCCGGCCGCGTCCGAAGCGACGCAGACTTCGTCTTCTACAACCAGCCGCGCTCGGTCGAGGGTGCTGTGACCCTTGCGGCGCGGTCCGGACGGCAGGAGACGGTCACCGTCGACCTGGCCCGGCTACCACCGGAGATCTCAACCGTTGTCGTCGCGGTGTCGACCGACGGCCAGCCGGTCGGGGCGGTGCGCGGTCTGCATGTCCGGGTCCATGAGGCGCCCGGAGCCGGCGCGACATCCGCACCCGGTTCGGAGATCGTCCGGTTCGAGGTCACCGACGCGGGCGCCGAGACGGCGTTCGTCCTGGGTGAGCTCTACCGGCGGTCCGGGCAGTGGAAGTTCCGCGGGGTGGGCCAGGGTTGGACGTCGGGCCTGGCCGGGCTCGCCACGGACTACGGCATCACCGTGGATGAGCCGCCCACGTCGGCCAAACCATCAGCTCCAGCTCCCGTTCCAGCTCCCGTTCCAGGGCCGGGGCCGGTTTCAGTGCCAACACCGGTTCCGGTTTCGGTGCCGCCGCGCCCGACGTCCGACCCGCCGAGCCCGGCGTCCACGGCGAATCCGGTGTCACTGGCGAAAGCCGTCCGGCTGGAAAAGCAACTCGCCGGGGCTTCACCGGCCATGGTCGACCTGGTCAAGCGCGCCGGTGTTTCCCTGCAGAAGAAGGGCATGTCCGAGCACCGTGCCCGGGTCGCACTCTGCCTGGACATTTCGATGTCGATGAGTGCGCTGTACAACAAGGGCAAGGTGCAGCAGCTCTGCGAGCGCATTCTGGCGCTCGCCGTCCAGTTCGATGATGACGGTTCCTGCGATGTGTTCACTTTCGGCAGCAATGGCCACGACGAGGGTCCGCTCGATCTGCGCAACTACCAGGGCTGGGTGGCCGGGCTCAGACGCCACCGCAAGCTTGAGGGCGCCACCAACTACGCAAAGGCCATGCAGGTGGTACGGCAGCACTACTTTCCCGATTCGCGCGGGCGGCGGCGGGACCGGCCCCGTCCCGACGAGCTGCCCGTCTACGTGATGTTCGTGACCGATGGTCAGGCGACCGACAAGCAGGCCGCCCGTGACCAGATCACCTGGGCATCCTATGAGCCGATCTTCTGGCAGTTCATGGCGATCGGGAAGACCAGTCGTAATGTCAGTGTCGGCGCCGAGGCAATGCCGAAGCGCGGGGGCCTTGGTGGCTTTTTCGACCGCATGCTTGAGGGCGACTTCCGGTTCCTGGAGGAATTGGATGAGATGACCGGGCGGTTCCTGGACAATGCGAACTTCTTCTCGGTTGCCGACCCGACGGCGATCGGCGAAGATCAGCTCTTCGACCTGCTGATGTACGAGTACCCGGGCTGGCTCACCCAGGCCCGTGCCCGCGGCCTGGTCACCGGAGCCTGACCGGCACCTTGCGCGCTAAGACCGGAGAGCCGCCACACAGGCCACGCCCCTATTGCCGGTCGCTTTCAATACGTCATCTAGTTTGGCAGGCTCCGGCGGTTATCTCGTACAGGTTGTCGTCTTCGGCATCGGAGGCCATCTGGTCCAACACGTGCCTGCGTTCGCGGCGAGTGCGTTCGCGGTAATCAAGGATGTCGTGGAGCATGACCCGACGGTGGCGTCCCCGCATGGTGTACGAAACCTCACCTTCGGTCAACAGGCGTACCAGTGTCGGCCTGGAGATGTTGAGCAGGTCGGCAGCCTCCTGCGTCGTCAACATCGTGTTGTGCGGCGCGATCGACACGGCCAGGCCCTGGGCCAGCGCTGCCACCACGTCACCCAGGACGCCCTTGCCGTCGCCGTCGGCGCGAATGATGACAGTGCCCTGACCGTTGCATCGTGGACACTTCGGCGGGGTTCCTGAATGTTTTCCCATGGGATCTCCCCGGCGGGCGCGTCCGTTGGGTTCCTGGTCGTAGGACATGCTACGATCTTCACGGCGGGATGTCACGTTACGGATCCAAGGTGATACGGACGGTGTCAAGAAGTTGCCAGGGTCCCCTCAGACGACATCGAGATGTCACCGCCAAACTGGCGTCAGGGACACGATAATGACGGTATGGTCCGCCGTGTAATTGTGCTGAGTGTGGCGCTCGGGGTCGGTGTCTCGCTCGGGGCCTGGGTCGCGCTCGCCTCCTGCGGCTCGCAATCCGTGTCGGCCTCGGCATGTTCGCTCCTGGCTCCGCAGGAGATCGGTACAGCGATGGAGACGACAGTCTCCCCGGGGCGACCCGTAACGTCGGATTCAGGTCTGCGGGGCGTGGACGGTTCAGGATGATACGGCCATGACGTACAGTTCCCTCGACCCATCGGCAGGCGTGACGACTGGCGGAAAGGTCGCTACGTCTGCGCTCGGGGTCCACCTGCGCGCGGACGGCGCTGATATCGGGGTGTTGTCCGCCGTCGCGGATGCGGTTGACTTCTGCCTATTCGACGACCCGGGCGATGACAGCGGCGACAGCGGCGGCGGCAATGGCGGCGGTGGTGAGACGCGGGTGCCCCTCGAGCGGGACGACTCGGGTACCTGGCGCGGACATGTGCCCGGCGTGCGAGCCGGGGACCACTACGGGTTCCGGGTGGCCGGCCCGTGGGATCCCGCGGCCGGGCTGCGGTGCAACCCGGCGAAACTGCTGTTGGACCCCTACGCCCGCGCCGTCACGGGAACGGTGCGATGGGGGCCCGAGGTGCTCGGGCACATCCCCGGTGAGCCGGACCGCCGCAACGACACCGATTCGGCCGGCTTCGTACCCCGGTCGGTGGTGGTGGCGCCCACGCAGCCGCCCGCCCCGGGGCCGGGCCGGGTGCCGTGGTCGGACACGGTCATCTACGAAACCCACGTCAAGGGTTTCACCCAGTTGGCTCCGGACGTGCCGGCGCCGCTGCGCGGCACCTACGCCGGTCTCGGCTCGTCCGCGGCCGTCGACCATCTGCTTCGGCTGGGCGTCACGACCGTCGAGCTGATGCCGGTGCACCATTTCCTGCACTCCGGCGTCCTACTCGACAAGAACCTGCGCAACTACTGGGGATACGATTCGATCAGCTATTTCGCCCCGCACGACGAATACGCGGCGACTTCGGTGCCC
>NZ_CAUVXG010000082.1:0-11500 GCF_963555885.1 Protofrankia sp. Cr2 | reverse complement strand
GCCGGGCTGGAAGTGCTGCTCGACGTCGTTTTCAACCACACCGCCGAGGGCAACGAGAACGGTCCGACGCTGTGCTATCGCGGTCTGGACAACGCCGCCTACTATCGGCTCGTCCCCGGGCAGCGGCGTTTCTACTACGACACCACCGGCACCGGAAACACGCTCGATCTCGCGCATCCCGCGGCGCTGCGCCTGGTCCTGGACGCGTTGCGGTACTGGGTGGTGGCGATGGGCGTCGACGGTTTCCGTTTCGACCTCGCCGCGTCCCTGTCCCGCGACGAGAACGCCGGGTGGGATGTGTACTCGGCGTTCCTCGACGCGATCGCGCAGGATCCGGTGCTGACCGCGGTGAAACTGGTCGCCGAGCCGTGGGACACCGGCGTCGACGGCTATGACGTCGGCCGTTTCCCGGCAGGCTGGTCGGAATGGAACGGCCGCTACCGTGACGACATTCGCGATTTCTGGCGCGGTGTTGAGGGAACGGTTCCGGCGCTGGCCACGAGGCTGGCCGGCAGCTCCGACCTGTACCCGACCCGCGGCCCGGTGGCCAGCATCAACTTCATTACCTGCCACGATGGTTTCACGCTGCGCGACCTGACGTCGTTCAACGCCAAGCACAACGACCCCAACGGTGAGGGGAACCGCGACGGCACCGACGACAACAGGTCCTGGAACTGCGGCGCAGAGGGCGACACCGACGACTCGGCCGTCCTGGCGTTGCGCGCCCGCCAGCAACGCAATCTGCTCACCACGCTTTTGGTCAGCGAAGGCGTGCCGATGCTCTCCCACGGCGACGAACTCGGCCGCACCCAGCGCGGCAACAACAACGCCTACTGCCAGGACAACGACATCTCCTGGATGGACTGGGCCGCCGCCGCCGGCCACCCCGACCACTCGGACCAGCCCGACCACCCGGACCACCCGGACCGCGCCGATCTCATCGCCTTCACGGCCGGCCTGATCCGGCTACGCCGCGAGCATCCGGTGCTGCGTGCCCGCCGATTCCCGACCAGCGTCTCGTCCGCGGCCGGCGGCGGCGTGGCGGAGACCTGGTTGCGCCCGGACGGGCAGCCCATGACCGACGGCGACTGGCAGGCGACGTTCGCTCATGCCCTCGCCGCCCACCTGCGCGGCGGTAATGATGCCGGCGACGACGCCGGCGATGGTGCCGGCGAGCTGCTGGTGGCCTTCAACGCCTACTGGGAGCCGGTGACCTTCACCCTGCCCGGGACGGGCTGGGGGCTCGTGCTGGACACCACCGCCCCCGACCCGCCGCAGCCCACCGCCACCAGCCCGACCGGCCCCACCATCGACGTCGGCCCACGCAGCGTCGTCATCCTCAGCCGCTCCTGACAGGCTGGGCCCGCGGGTCGAGCGGTGCGCCCTTCGTGCGTCAGCCGCCTGGTAGGACCAGCGGCGCGTCCGCCGGGACGCGCCGGACGGTCGGGTCGTAGCCGTCCAGCTCGCCGGGCTCGAAGCGGACGTTCCCGATCACCCACCAGAAAGAGCCGTCCGGTTCACCGACGAGTTTGTACGAACCGTCCGGAAGCAGGAGCGCCCACCCGTCCCGAACGCCGATCAAAGTCGCGATCGATCGGCCGGTGGCGGTGTCCCACAGCCGGACCGTGGCATCGTCCGACCCGGATGCGATCATGGTGCAGTCGGGGGAAAATTCCACCGACCGCACCGTGCTGGTGTGGCCGGTGAGGGTGCGCAGTTCGGCGCCGGTGGTGGTGTCCGACAGCCGAACCGTGCGATCGCTCGATCCGGAGGCGATCATGGTGCCGTCCGGGGAGAATGCCACCGACCACACCGGGCTGGTGTGACCAGTAAGGGTGTGGATCTGTTGGCCGGTGGCGGTGTTCCAGAGCCGGACCGTGCGATCGTCTCCCCCGGAGGCGATCATGGTGCCGTCCGGGGAGAACCCCACCGACCACACCGGGCTGGTGTGACCAGGCAGGATGCGGATCTGTCGGCCGGTGGCGGTGTTCCAGAGCCGGACCGTGTGGTCGTCCGATCCGGACGCGATCATGGTGCCGTCCGGGGAGAAGCGCACCGACCACACCCGGTCGGTGTGGCCGGTCATCTCCGCGATCAGCTGGTTGGTGGCGGTGTCCCACAGCCGGACCTTGTGATCGCTCGATCCGGACGCGATCATGGCGCCGTCCGGGGAGAACCGCACTGACCACACCCGGCTGGCTTGGCCGGGCAGGGTCCGGATCTGTTGGCCGGTGGCGGTGTCCCACAGTCGGATCTTGCCGTCGTCTCCCCCGGAGGCGATCATGGTGCCGTCCGGGGAGAATGCCATTGACCACAACCGTTTGGTGGGGGCGATCATAAGCGCGGTCTGGTGGCCGGTGGTGGTGTCACAGAGCCGGACCGCGCGATCGCCCGATCCGGTGGTGAGCATGGTGCCGTCCGGGGAGAATCCCACCGACCACACCCGGTCGCTGTGGCCGGTCAGGATGCGGATCTGTTGGTTGGCGGTGGTGTCCCACAGTCGGACCGTGTGGTCCTCAGACCCGGAGGCGATCATGGTGCCGTCCGGGGAGAATGCCACTGACCACACCGGGCTGGTGTGACCAGTAAGGGTGCGGATCTGTTGGCCGGTGGCGGTGTTCCACAGTCGGACCATGTGGTCGTCCGATCCGGAGGCGATCATGGTGCCGTCCGGGGAGAACCCCACCGCCCGCACCGGTTTGGTGCGGGCGGTGGGGGCAAAGCGCTGGCCGTCAGGCTCGGTGTCGTCCCATATGCTGCCCACCACCTTCGGGTTGGTGAGGCCGGTCAGGGTGTGTAGGAGTTGGCCGGTGGCGGTGTTCCACAGTCGGACCTTGCCGTCGTCCGATCCAGAGGCGATCATGGTGCTGTCCGGGGAAAATGCCACCGACCACACCGGGCTGCCGATGCCGATCAGGGTGCGCAGCTCCCCACCGGTGGCGGTGTCCCACAGTCGGACTGTGCGGTCGTCTCCTCCGGAGGCGAGCATGGTGTCGTTCGGGGAGAACGACACCGACCACACCGGACTGCCGTGGCCGGTCATCTCCGCGATCTGCTGGCCGGTAGCGGTGTCCCACAGTCGGACCCTGCCGTCGTCCGATCCGGAGGCGATCATGGCGCCGTCCGGGGAGAATCCCACCGACCGCACCCGGCCGGTGTGACCGGTCAGGGTGTGCAGCTCCCCGCCGGTGGCGGTGTTCCACAGTCGGATCTTGTGATCGCTCGACCCGGAGACGATCATGGTGCCGTCCGGGGAGAACCCCACCGACCGGACCCGGCCGGTGTGCCCGGTCAGGGTGCGGATCTGTTGGCCGGTGGCGGTGTCCCACAGTCGGACCGTGCGGTCGTCCCCTCCAGATGCGATCATGGTGCCGTCCGGGGAGAACGCCACTGCATTCTCTGGCGAGGCAGGCGACCGCAGCATCGCCTGCGCGGGGTCTCGACCGGCGACCGCCGCTGCGGCCAACTCGGGCGCGTCTCGGGCGGCGCCGAGCCGCCCACCGAGAACCGCCGCCCGTGACCACCGGCTTTCCGTCAGGACCGCGCCGGTCAGGTCCGTGTCGACGAAGCGGGCACCGTGCAGGTCCGCTCTGGTCAGGTCCGCTCCGGTGAGTTCGGTGCCGGTCACCCTCGCCTGCTTCATCGACGCGCCGGCCAGGTCGAGCCCGGGCAGCATCCCGCCGATGATCTGGATGCCGTCGAGGGCTGCCTTGCGGGCCATTACCCGCTCCGCGCTGACGTCGCGAACCGTCGCTCCGGTCAGTTTCGTTCCGGTCAGGTCCGCGCCGGACAGCGCGGTCCCCGCCAGAGAGGCCCCGGTGAGGATGGCGCCGCGTAGGTCGGCGCCGCGCAGGTCGGCGTGGTCGAGGCGGGCGTCGGTGAGGTTCGCCCGGCGCAGGTCGGCATCGCGCAGGTCCCGGCCGGCGAGATCGTGGCCGGCGAGATCGGTACCGGCGAACTTCGCCCCGGTCCGTAGCGGGATGTTCAGCCGCCGTGCGACTACCAGCGCGTTCGCCTTTGCCACCGCGGGCGCGTTCGGATCGTCGACGGTGTTCTGGGCCCAGCGGGCCGCCTCGGTCCGGTCGGCCAGATCGGCGAAGAAGTCGGCCATCAGCTCCGACATCTCCCGTGCCGCGAGCAGGTCATCGGCATGGCCGGCATGGCCAGCATGGCCGGTCGGCGCTGTGAGTCGGCGGGCGATGTCGGCCGCGACCAGATACTCCATCACCGACCGGTGGATGAAGGAGAACCTCCCGTCGGCATCGCGGCGCAGTGCCGTACCCGAACCGAGCAGCAGGGCGGTCTCGGCCGGGGTAAGACCCCGGGGGTCGCGCATCGACTGGAGCACCCCGGCGGCGATCTCGGTCAGCCTGGCCAGGTCGATGAAGGCGACACCGTCGCGCCACAGCGTCACGGCGAGCTCGGTGACGGCGGCGTTCCGTTCCTCGACCGTCATCTCCGGTGACCGGTCGCACTCGTAGACCAGCCACTGACCGAGGAGTTCCCGGTACAGGTCCGCCGCGGTGACCGTACCGCCACGCTGGCGCGCCGCGCGCAGCCGGTCCTCCTCCAGATCGGCGATGAACGACAGCAGTCGCGGGTTACGTGCCAGGTCGGGGAGGTCCCGCACGTGCTGGATCAGGTCCAGCCGGGCTGTCGCCCGTTGTTCCGCTTCTACGCGGCGGGCATCGGTGTCGGGGAATGCCGTCGACAGTGCCCGTGTGAAGCGGCCGACGAGGAAGTCATCGATCTGTTCGGGGGTGAACTCCGCCAGCCGGACGATGAACCGGCCAAGCGTCCGCTCGACCCTTTCGCCGGTCACCGTCAGCACGTCGTCGTCGGTGAGGAAGAACTCGGCCCGGCTTGTCACGACGATTTTTGCCCGGCTGGTGGCCGCCGCCCGGCTGTCGGGGTCGGCCCGGTTGTCGAGGGCAGCCAGCAGGGTGCCGAGGCGCGCGACTGCGCGCTGGTAGGTGACGCGGGTGGCGAGTTCGTCGAAACCATCGAAGATCAGTACGAGGCGGCCCTGGGCGAGCATGTAGCGGAAGGCGTCGAGGTCTGGCCGGCGGACCTGGGAGTCCACCAGATGCTGGGCGATGAGCCGGTCGAGCTCGATGGATTTCTCCAGCTGCCGCAGCTCGATCAGCATCGGGTCCACATGTGGCAGGTGGCGGGGTAACGCCAGGGCGAGTTCATGCGCGAGAAAGGTCTTGCCGTGGCCGGAGTCGCCGAGCACGAGGATGAACCGGGCTTCGTCGGTGGTGAGCCACTCAACGATCTGCTCGAGGGCGGGGCCGGTTGCGGGGGCCGTGCCGGTGCCGGAGCCGGTGGTGCGGTCGATTCGGCGGATGTGCTGTGGCACGTACAGTTCGGGTGGATAGTCCGCGTCTGCGCGCAGCCGGGCCGTCTGCCGGTCGACGTAGCCGCGCAGGTCCAGCACGCCCTGGTATTCGAGCATGCTCAGCAGCCGTACACCCAGCCGCTCGGCGTCGGCGACCAGCTCGGGCGTGGCCGGTGTCGCGCCGGTGTGGACAAGGTCGGTGAACAGGCCAGGGAAGGCGGCCAGGTACGGCGCCCGGACTGTCGTGGCGAACTCGTCGACTGCCGCCGCGTCCACCGTGCCCTCGACCAGACCGATGACCCGCTGTTCCACCACTTTGCCCTCGGCCCGCCGCACCCGCAGGTGGGCGGGCCGCTCGCCGGACGCGTCGATCCGCTTGACCGTTGCGTCCGGGTGGCGCAGGCGGGCCACCTCCGCGATCTCGTCCAGCGTGTCGGGTGGCAGGGGCGGCTGGTCCGATATATCACCGTTGTCCCCGGGTGAGGTCGGAAATGCCGCGTGCACCGAGTGGAACGTGTGCGGTGTGCGTATCGACCGGGAGTTACCGGCTGGGTCGATACGCAGGTCTCCCGTCCAGCGGGTGAAGCTGTCCCGGTCGATGCGGAGAAGCTGATACTGGTTGAGTATCTCGGGCAGGCGGGCCTGCGCGTCGACCGCGGCGCTGCCTGTGGAGGCCACCGGCAGCCCGGATGATGGTAGCCAGCTGACCCGACCGTCATCGGTGTGGCCGTGGAGCAGCAGGTTGAGGTGGGGGCCGAGGATGCGGTCGAGGTCGTCCGCGTCGCGGAGGTTCTCGTCGTCCGAGGTGGCGCTCCTGATCGGGTTGTGGTGCACGGCGCCGATCCGTAGCCAGCCGTCCCGCTCGTAGCGGCGCAGCCCGTCGGCGACGGTGTGGAGTTGGTGTTCCCCGAGCCAGCCGTAGTGCTCTTCGTGGGTTTCGGCCATCGTCGAGTTCAACCCGGCCACGACGACTTTGTGGTCGGGGATCTCGATCAGGGACCATTCCGCGCCGACGGCGAAGCCGATCACGGCATTGGTGCCGTAGAACCGCCCGAGCAGGGTGTCGAAGAAGCCCCACTTCGGCCAGTACGGCGGGAGGGGAGTCTCGTCGGCCGCTTCGCACTGCAGAAAATAGGCCTGGCAGAGCAGCCGGTTGACGTCGTGGTTGCCGGGAATGAGCACGAACCGGTTCCGGTCGAGTTTCAGGCTCTCCGCCAGCGCGATGAGGAAATCGTATGCCTGGTCGAACTCGCCCTTCGCGCCAGTCTCGGTCAGGTCGCCCGTGATCACAACGAGGTCCGGCCGTAAGCCGTCGAATTCGGCGCGGTCTCGCAGATCGTCGTGCAGCCGCCCGAACAGGGACGAGCGGGCGCGGTCTGCCTCGGTGAGTCCGGCCCGGCCGAACACGTGGTGGGCCCCGAACTGGGTGTCGGAGATGTGCAGGACCGTGATGGCCGTGGTTGCGGACACGGCTGCGGACACGGCTGCGGCTGGCACGGTGACCGCGCTGACAGGTCCGGGGAAATTCGGTTGGCCCGCACCGTGCGTAGCTCGGCCGTCCGGGCCTGGGAACTGCGGGGCGACGGTGGGTTTCGCGCGGCCTTTGACGGAAGCGGTGATTCCCGCGAGCAGCGTGTCGGAGGCGGCTGCTTCGTCGCGGCCGACCAGATTGATGGAGTTGATGGTGGCCAGCAGCCCGGTGGGCTTGCACTGTGCGACAACCACCGGCACGATCCGGCGCTTGAGCCCCTCGGGGTCGTCCGGCCAGATCGCCAGCCACTCGGCGTTGCCGTACCGGGAGTCCTTCAGATATGTGGGGGACAGGACGGGCACCACCCGGGCCGAGACCGGCAGCGCGAGGTGCATGCTGGTTGCCCAGTTCGTGCCCGGAACGAGGTCCCATGCCTGCACGAACACGCGCGCGGGCCGCTCGCTGAACCGCACGCGCGCCTCGAGCTGCCACGCGATCCACTGTGCCCAGGCCGCGTCCGCGCCGGTGTAGCTGACGAAGAAGTCGTAGCGAACGTCGTTGTCCGAACGCGTCGTGTCAGATACCCCGCCCCCATCACCCATGAGCCAAGAATGTCACGATCCGCGCCCAGCACGGTCGTCGGGCGTGCCCGGTGCTCGACGTCCAGCGTTCGGCCGGTCGCCTTTCCGTCCGGCCTTCCCGTCCAGCGCGTTGGTGCGGTCAACCATCCAATGGGAATACCGGAGGTAGCATAAGGAGCATGGGCGAGCCTACCCAGAAGTACTCGATCACAATGCCCCGGGATGTCGCGGAGGCGGCCCGCGCCCGTGGCGGTCCCTCGGGCCTGTCCGCATACGTTGCCGCGGCCGTTGCGCGCCAGATCGAACGCGACAACCTCAACGACCTGATCGCGGTCGCGGAGGCCGAACACGGGCCGATCACCGATGAGGAGATCCAGGCCAGACGCGACGCGTTGCTGCGCGCTCGCGAGCAGCAGCGCAGCTCCGGCCCGAGCGCGGCATGACCCGTACGCCCGCCGTTGCGGGCGGCACCCTGGTTCTGGACAGCGACGGACTCGCCAAAGCCGTACAGCGCGACCGAGACGTCACATCCTGGCTCGCGCTGGCCCGCGCCGACGACATGCGTGTGATCACCAGTGCGGCGACGTTGGTCGAAGTGGTGCACCCGCGCATCAGGCGCCCGGCTCTGGAATGGACCCTGTCCCGCATCGTCGTCGAGCCTGTCACCGAGGAGATCGCCCGCCACGCGGCGGCTCTCCTCGGTGATGCGGGTCTGCACGGTCACAAGTACGCGATCGATGCCATGCTCTGCGCCACCGCACTTGCCGGTGCCGGCCCCGGCCGCGGCCCCGTTACCGTGCTCACCGCGGACCCTGGCGATCTCATGGCGTTCTGCGGTAGCCGGGTTACTCTCACCAAGATCTGAGATGGTCCAAGCCGGCGAAGATATGATCATCAACCTTGACGGCCGGCCGGTCGCCCGCCTCACCGCTGTGGGCCGCCGTCCCCAGTTCATCATCCGCCAGGAGTTCGTGCGCCGGTTCCTGTCTCGACAGGCCGATCCCGAACTCCGGGCCGACCTCGACGAGCTGGCCGCGGACACAACCGACGATCTGCCGCCGCTGTGACTGCGGCAGGGCTTGCCGCCACCGCGCTCGCTCTCGACGTTCCGGTGGTCAGTCAGGATGGTGACTACGCGGACGTGCCGGACCTGAGCGTGATCCGCGTCTGACGATCGCTCCCATTGACAATCCGCTTCAGTAACCAACTACCCGGCCATGGGTTAGGGCCATGAGTTTAGGGTGGGCAGGGTGACACCAACAGCTTCTGACACGCCAGGTCAAGCGACGTCAGGTCAAACGGTGGCAGGTCAGGCGACGGGCGCCCCGGACGCCGATGACGGCGCGACGCTGGAGGGCGTGCTGGCCGGGGCGCGGGCGCTGATCGCGGCTGTTGCGACCGATGCCCTGCAACGGCCGACCCCGTGCCCGAACTTCGACGTTCAGGCGCTGGTCGAGCACATGGTGAGCTGGTTGCGGATGTTCGATGCCGGTTTTGCCGGACGTTCGGGAGTGGATCCGAAAACGCTTGGGCCGGGTCCCGAGCCCGCCACGGACTTCGCGGACGCGGCCACCAGCGTGCTGCGGCATTGGCGCGCCGGCGGGCCGCAAGCCATGGTCGCGCTCACCGGACCCCCCACGCCGGGTCCCGTCGTCTACCGGATGATGGTCGGCGAGTACGTGGTGCACGGGTGGGACCTGGCGGTGGCCACCGGCCAACCGCTGCCGTTCAGCGCCGAACACGCGGAGTTCGCATTGGCGGCGCTGCGCGACATGCTCCAACCCCAGTACCGCGGCGGCGCCTTCGGCCCGGAAGTCGGGGTATCGGCGGATGCCGCCGCCGTCGACCGGCTGGTTGCCTTCACCGGCCGCGACCCGCGCTGGATGCCGCCGGGTCACCCTGTCGAGCGGTAGCCCGGATCGGGGTCACCGGAAATCCGCAGCGACCGCAGGAGATGCCGGCATCCTGTTTCGGCCAGATCGTCGCGCCGTTCCGAAAACGACAAGCTAATAGATGGTCAGGCCCAGCTTGCGTAACAGTTCGTCGCGCTGGTTTTCGTCCATAAGGGTGAGATTGTAGAGGTGCTCGATTGCCGCACGGTTGCTGACGTGCAGGCGAGACGCCACCGTCCGGACCCCGTTCGGGTCGCTGATGGGGTCGGGGGAGTCTGCCACGGCAGTCGCCACCAGGTGTGGAGGCATCAGGAACATGGCTGCGAACGCGTTCGCGCGCTGCTCGATTCCCCGGGGTGCCCAGGGGCCGCTCGCAATTGCCAGGCGGCGCCCTTGCGCCCGATCATAAAGAATATGGCAGAGTTCGTGTGCCAGGGTGAACCGCACGGCTGCGTGGTTGTCCGCATAGAAAGAGCTGCCGTTGACGACGACCGTCGGCCTGTGCTGTGGACCAACAATGCTGCAGGCCCGTATAGTTGGATCATCGAGCCCGCGGTCCAATCGGGCAATCTCGAGATCCTGAAAAAGGTGCTCGACGTCGATCCAGTCACCTGTGACGTGAAGTTTCTGGTGAAGCGACTCGGCGAGGTCGTAGCCCTGTTCCCAAGGGGTGACGGCAGCTCCAAGTGATTCTTGTGTAGTCAGCTCTTTCAAGTACTCCGATTCGACGTCCGAGGCACTGTGCTGATCGATGAGAACCTGTGCGAGTGTCCGTACGTCGGCTTCTGAGACCGTCGGCGACACGGCGCCGAACAAAAGGGCTGCCTGGCATGAACCCGCTATGACCAGCGGAGTGTCGTCCGTCGCCAGCGCAGCGTGCACAGCTTCGTCCCGTCGTTGGTCCCCCAGCGTCCCCAGTGCCCCCAGCACTGCTGACCAGGTGGACCTGATGTCCTCCTCGGTAGTTCGGCCGAGAAGTCGTTTCGACATGGGAGGTGCGGTTGCCAGGCCGGCGAGCCATCGCAGCCGGATATCGTGTTGCGCTGGAACAGTCAGATCGCCGATCTTGGCCTGTAGTATCGCCAGGCGTTCGCTACCCGGGATGGTGTTCCCCAGATACGCCACAGCTGCGGCAAGGACCTCGTGGAGCGGGCCGGCGACTTCTTCCGGTATCAGCAGGGATCTGCCCGCGGTAGCGCTGAACTGGAAGCCTTCGGGGGCGCCGGCGAGGCCCTCCTCCGCCCAGCTGATCTCTATGTGGTCACGCAGGCGGCGAAACAGCACGTTCGGAAACAGCCCGCCGGCCCGAGCCGTTCGTACCGCATGGCGCCCGCGCCACTCGAACCATTCTTGCTCCCAGACGATGGTCGCCGCTTCGCCGGCGAGCTCAGGAGCATTCCGTGTTGCCTCGAGCGAGGAGACGGCAGAATCACCCGCGTTGCGGTTTGGCGGACGTTCCTCGTGGAGCAGGGGGTTCCATGAATCAACGAGCCATTCCAGGAAGGGTAGGAGATACCAGTGAACGCTCTGCAGCATTTCACCTTGATCGATGTGTGTGCAGATATTCTGATCTTGGACCCACAGCTGAAGGGATCCCCATGACGCCGATTCTTCCGGGCCGGCCGCACGGCCTTCGTCAGGATCGGGA
The DNA here is from genome assembly GCF_963555885.1 of Protofrankia sp. Cr2. Lineage (NCBI taxonomy): Bacteria > Bacillati > Actinomycetota > Actinomycetes > Frankiales > Frankiaceae > Protofrankia > Protofrankia sp. Cr2. The sequence goes on along the minus strand of NZ_CAUVXG010000082.1, from coordinate 567 downwards.
ATAAAACCGAGCCGCACGGCAAATACGTCTGTGCTCCCGGTGAATCGCTCCCACTTGAGAGTCACCGTTCCCGCCGCCTCTTCGCTCGGCGAACCGTCCGGCGATCGACTTTTCCAGCCGCTACCCGGTCCCCTACCAGCAAAGGGGGAACCTCGTCCCAGTCGACAGGATATCCGTGCCATGCGTTGCGTTGAGCGTCGTGCTGTTGCGCGCAGTACGGGCGGGCGCCATCGGTTGCATACCTCTTCTGGCCGTACAGGTCGCTTGTCGCGAGGAGAGCCTCCCCGGCGGCATCCCGAGGACAGATTGACCCATGCCGACCGGGAACGGGCACCGGTTTGTGTTTGGGATTGGGCTCGTACAGCAGAGGCTGTAGCTTTGCGGCAACGCCCTGTTCATCCATGCTCCGCCTCCCTTCTGCTGGGGTCTGCCCGGTTGATCTTCGTGTCCCAGTCCCACTCCTTGATCCACGCCCCTGTCGGCGGGCGCTCTCAGCCGAGAATGACACACGAGACTGCAGGAGAGCGGCGCCCGCGCAGGGGCGTGGATCAAGGAGTGGGACTGGGA
>NZ_CAUVXG010000081.1:13713-17476 GCF_963555885.1 Protofrankia sp. Cr2 | reverse complement strand
ACCGCGCGACCCGAACGGTTCGTCCACCGACCGCCCACACCACCACCGCTACCGACAGCCGCCTGGATCAACCCACCAGACCCGATCCCGGACCAGCCAGGCCCCGACACAGAACAACCAGCTCAGTAACACCTACAAGATCTTGTCTCGATCAGGTTGACGGGTTCCGCAACCCCTCCTCGCTCCTCGCGCATCAGCGACTGGAGGACGACTTCTTCTCTGACTTGGCTGCGGAGTGCGTCCACCGATGTCCACCGAGTTGCCCAGCCTCGCTCCTCCGCCTCCAACTGGATCGCGAGCAGCGTATCGAAGCTGATCTGACACATGCGGAAGTCGGGGTCAGTCGAATGAATCATAGGCATCAGGCACTACTCCCCGCCGTAGACGTCGATACGGATTGGCGTGTCTGGGTCGATGCGCCCATCCTTGATCCTCGTTTGGAGTTCGTCCCAGCGGTGATGACCTCCAAGAATCGTCCCCCCACGTGAGACGACAATTCCGTCTCCCTGTGCGGCGTTGTTGATCCCATCCAGAAGTTCATCGTTGCTCAGTTCCTCGTGGTACCACTGCGATGCTGGAGTCCGAGTCGACCGTCCCTCGGTGTACTTCTTAGAGAGATCACCAGTATTCTCGTGATGTGTCGACCACTTCGGATATGGCCCAGAATTGTGGACGAGGATCGGGTGGTCCCTGCCAGGACATAGTACGTGTGCAGGTCATCAACCGTCAGGTTGTACACCCGCTGGTGAGCCGCATACGTCCGGACCACACCGACCTGCACGAACGTGCCCGCCGACGTCCGCAACAGAGCACCCGAGGCCACGTCCCTGGCAGCCACCCACCGCCCCAACGACTCCACCCAGAACGGATGACCATCCGTCGCCACGATGACCTTGTCGCCGTCGGCGGTACGGACCGTCACCTCAACCAGGGCCTTATCCCCCTCACCCACGATCACATGTGGCGCACTGACTCCTTGAGGCCGCCCTTGAACGTCGCCAGGGTGCGGTCGCCGAGCAGATACCAGGTGTAGAGCTGCGTGCAGGCGACCAGCAGATACTTCTTCTTCCGGGCCGGTCCGACCCGGATCGGGGTCTCGTCGCAGGCCACCACATGCGCCGGCGTGAGCAGCGTACGGATCGCCTGATTCGCCTCGGCGACGGCCTTCGCCAGCAGGCCGTGGACGAACCCGGCCGACGGCGCGGCGCCGGTCAGCGAGCGGACGAGTTCCACGCAGCGGTGCACCGGGATCGTATGGGCGACCATCAGATACACACACCAGCCCCACTCCTTGATCCACGTCCCTATTGCCGGGTGCTCTAAGCTTGGGAATCGAGCACTGCGGGAAAGGTTCGCGCAAAACGGCGGCATGGCGCAGCGGGGGAAGTGATGTACGATTTCGACTACAAGGTGGTCATGAGCCGGAGGTGAGTACTGATGATGGTCAGATTCAAGGGTGCTGGTGGCTGCGACCAGCGTACCTCCCAGGGATCGGGATCGCTCAAGATCGAATTTGAGTACCCGGTGCTTGAGATCTATGCTCAGGCAGACGGGGCGAATAAGTTTCGGATTGAATTCTCGGAGAGAGAGCTTCCATCCCTGTTTGACTCAAGACTGTTCGACGTCTCTTCCGGCTTGATTCCGGAGGCGTGGAGGGTTACTCGCGAGTGGGATGGCTCTTTGACGTTCGGACCGGAAGAATGGAGCATGAATTCCTTCTGGGAGGCGTTTATGGACCGTGAAGATTGGGCTGTCGAGCTCTATAAGATTGGGCGTACCAAGTCGCTTGAGAGATCTCTCTGAAAATGCGAGTGCCGGTTCAAACGGTCATAGCGACGCTCCGATAGGATGGTCTCGGTAGCGTCGACAGACTGGACGGTGGAGGGTCCCAGCTGGCTTTGCCGGGTGGTTCTGGATCTTGCCATGATCTTGTGATCGGGTTTGGCCTCGGTACCCGCGGCGACGGGCGTCGAACCCGTCAGGGGAAGGACGAACACTCCATGGCCCGCAATGCCCCGTTCGACGATCATCGGTGGATGACGCGCGCCATCGAGCTCGCCCAGCGCTGCCCACCCGCGACCGGTGCCTACTCGGTGGGCGCCGTCATCGTCGAGGAGAACGGCGCGGAGATCTCCTGCGGATTCTCCCGGGAGGTCGACGACGCGGTGCATGCCGAGGAGTCCGCGCTTGCGAAGATCTCCCCGGCCGATCCCCGGCTCGCCACCGCGACGATCTACAGCACGCTGGAGCCGTGTTCCCAGCGCATGTCCCGGCCGCGCACCTGTACCCGGCTCATCCTGGCGGCGAGGATCCCCCGAGTGGTCATCGCCTGGCGGGAACCCAACGTGTTCGTCGCTGACTGTCAGGGCTACGAACTGCTCACCGCGGCCGGTGTCACCGTGGTGGAAATGCCGGCATTCGGCGAGTTGGCCCGTGCGGTGAACGCCCACCTGGCGGTGTGACCGCTTCGCCGGCGTTGATTATCCACTGGGGTGCTCCCGCCAGTGGGAGGTGATCGGTAGCCGGCGGTCGCGGCCGAACGCCTTCGACGTCACCTTCGGGCCTGGCGGGTTCTGCCGGCGTTTGTACTCGGCGAGGTCCACCAGCCGGATCACCCGCTCCACGGTTTCGGGGCTGTGACCCGCTGTGATCAGTTCGGTTCGGCCCTGGTCGCGCTCGACGTAGTCGTCGAGGACGGCGTCCAGGGTGGTGTAGTCCGGTAGCCGGTCGGAGTCGAGCTGGCCGGGAGCGAGCTCGGCGGACGGGGGCTTGACGATGATCTCTTCCGGGATGGGTGGGGTTTCCCCCCGGCGGTCGGCGTGCGCGTTGCGCCAGCGCGCGAGTTCCCAGACCAGGGTTTTGGGCACATCCTTGATCGGGGCGAAGCCGCCCGCGCTGTCGCCGTAGAGGGTGGAGAATCCGGTCGCGAGTTCGCTTTTGTTGCCGGTGGTGAGAACCAGATGGCCATGGGCGTTCGAGAGCGCCATCAGCAGCGTGCCGCGGACCCGGGCTTGGAGGTTCTCCGCGGCCAGACCTGCGAGCCCACCGGCGGTGGCCAGCGTGGCGTGGAAGGCGTCGACCACCGGCTGGATCGGGGCCACGGTGTGGGTGACACCGGTCCGCCGGGCGAGTTCGGCGGCGTCGTCGACGGATCCGGTCGACGAGTGCACCGAGGGCATGGCGACGGTGTGCACCCGGTCGGCGCCGAGGGCGTCCACAGCGATCGTGGCGACCAGGGCCGAGTCGATGCCGCCGGACAGCCCGAGCACGACCGAGGTGAACCCGTTCTTGCCGACGTAGTCGCGGGTGCCGGTGACCAGTGCCTGGTAGAGCTCGGCGGCGGAGTCCAGCCGTTGTGCCACCACGGGCGCCGCGGCGTCGAATGCGGCGACGGGTTGGTCCGTCAGGACCAGGCGGGTCACCGTCATCGCGGTGCCGTCGCCCGCGTCGACCGCCGTTCCGGTGCCGACCGCTGTTCCGGTGGCGACCGCCGAGGCCGCCGGTGCAGCGGTTCGGGCTGCCGGTAGGTCAAGGTCGACGGTCAGCAGCGTCTCGGTGAACTGTTCGGCGCGGGCGAGGAGCCGGCCGGCCGCGTCGACCACGAGTGAGCCGCCGTCGAAGACGAGCTCGTCCTGGCCGCCGACCAGGTTGACGTAGGCGAGCGCGGCGCCCGCCTCGCGTGCCCGTCGCGCTGCCAGTTCGTCACGGTGGAACGCCTTCCCGCGCTCATAGGGTGACCCGTTGATGCACACCAGCAGGCCCA
>NZ_CAUVXG010000081.1:0-13580 GCF_963555885.1 Protofrankia sp. Cr2 | reverse complement strand
ACCGGTCCACCGTCCTGCCAGAGGTCCTCGCAGATGGTGAGCGCGACATCCACGCCGTGCAGGCGGACAACCGGGAAGTCGTGGCCGGGGACGAAATAGCGGAACTCATCGAACACGCCGTAGTTCGGCAGGTGGTGCTTGGCGTAGCGGGCCACGACGTTGCCGCGCCACAGCACCGCGGCCGCGTTCTGCGGCTCGCCCGCGGGACGACCCAGCCGCGGCGCGGGCGTGCGGGAGGTATCGAGGTACCCCACGATCACGGCGAGCTCCCCGGTGCCCTCGTCGGCTAGGCGCCGGGCAAGATGGTCGACGGCGTTGCGGGACGCCTCGGCGAACGAGCGGCGCAGGACGAGATCCTCCGCGGGGTATCCGGTGAGGGTCATCTCGGGGAACGCCACCAGGTGGGCGCCGCGGTGCGCAGCGCGCTTCGCCCATCCGCTGACCAGGTCCGCATTGGCTTCAAGATCTCCTACTACGGTGTTGACCTGGGCAAGCGCGACACGCAACTGGGCCATGGGTGGAGCTTAGAGCGCCCGGTGGATGTTTACCCTCATGCGTCGTGGCCCGCACCGGCCTGCTCGTAACGTCCGGCTACGAGTTTGATTGCGGAAGCACTACGTTGCAGCGTGTCGGCCGGCGGGTAGCTATGGTCGGCCGTAGCACACCTCGCCCGCCCGCGACGGCGAGCCCGACCCTCAGCGCGGAGGCGATCATGGATAAGCAGCAGGAATTCGTCCTGCGTACGATGGAGGAACGAGACATCCGGTTTGTCCGGCTGTGGTTCACCGACGTGCTCGGGGTGCTGAAGTCCGTCGAGATCGCGCCGGCGGAGCTTGAGGGGGCGTTGGCCGAGGGTATCGGCTTTGACGGTTCCTCGATCGAGGGTTTCGCCCGGGTGCACGAGGCCGATATGCTCGCACGACCTGATCCGTCGACCTTTCAGGTCCTGCCCTGGCGCGGCGACAGCCCGGTCACCGCCCGGATGTTCTGCAACCTCGTCATGCCCGACGGTATGCCGTCCCCGGCGGATTCACGCTGGGTCCTGCGTCGCACGCTGGCCAATGCCGCGGACGCCGGTTTCACCTTCTACACCCATCCCGAAATAGAGTTCTTCCTGCTGCGGCAACCGCCGACGCGGGGTGCCCCGGTGCCGCCACCGGTCGACGAATCCGGGTATTTCGACCTCACCCCGAACGATGTCAGCCATGAATTCCGACAGCAGGTCATCGGGGTTCTGGAACGCCTGGGGATATCGGTCGAGTTCAGTCACCACGAGGTCGCGCCCGGGCAGCAGGAAATCGACCTGCGGTATGCGGACGCGCTCACCATCGCCGACAACATCATGACTTTTCGTCAGGTGGTGAAGGAGGTCGCGCTCCGCCAGGGCGTTTACGCGACCTTCATGCCGAAGCCCTACAGCGATCAGGCCGGGTCCGGTATGCACACCCATCTCAGCCTTTTCGAAGGCGATCGGAACGCATTCCATGACCCGACCGACGCCTACCATCTCTCCAAGGTCGCGCAGGCGTTCATCGCCGGTCTCCTCGTCCACGCCGCCGAGATCACCGCGGTCACCAACCAGTGGGTGAACTCGTACAAGCGCATAGTCGGCGACCAGCGCGCCGGTGAGGTGCTGGAGGCACCCGCCTATGTCTGCTGGGGGCACAACAACCGGTCCGCACTCGTCCGGGTGCCGTTGTACAAACCGAACAAGCCGAACACGACCCGTATCGAGTTCCGCTCGCCGGACAGCGCATGCAATCCCTACCTCGCCTTCGCGCTGATTCTCGCTGCCGGTCTGCGAGGCATTCAGGAGGGTTACGAGCTCCCGCCGCCGGCGGCCGACGACGTGTGGACGCTCAGCGAGTCGCAGCGCCAGGAGCGGGGTATCACGGCACTGCCCGGTTCGCTGGCGGAGGCGATCGGCATCATGGAGCGGTCCGCGCTGGTTCGCGAGACGCTCGGCGACGATCTCTTCGACTTCTTCCTGCGGAACAAGCGTGCCGAATGGGCCGAGTACCGCCGCCAGGTCACGCCGTTCGAGATTGACCGGTACCTACCGATCCTGTGAGCAAGCCGTATTGCGAGCAGGGGCGTTTTTCAGCAGGATGAGACACGTGCGCGGGACCGATGAATCCGGGTTCATCCATCCGCGGGGCAGCTCCGTGCAGGCACAGCTTGCCCGGATGGGTTTCAGCAACGTCGACAGGTCGGCTGCCGGCCTGCGGCGGCTCGGGCTGCTCGCCGGCACCGACGGGCTCGCCGGTGCTGCGGTCGTGATGCCGTCCGGTTCCGGCGATCCCTCAGGTGTCGATCTTTCCCGTAATGCCGTCCTGGTGGAGCTGTCGCGGGCCGCCGATCCCGACCTCGCGCTCGCGGCCATCGAACGGATCGTGGACAGGGCTCCGCCCGAGATCGGCGCTGACCTGCTCACGGCGCTGGCCCGGCAGCCAGGGCTGCGCAGCCGGCTCGTCGCGGTGCTCGGCGTCAGTGCCGCCCTCGGCGATCATCTGGTCCGCCACCCCACCGACTGGCGGGTGATCGCGGACAACAGTGTGATGCGGGCCGCACCGGAGCACCGCGTCACCCGTGAGCGGTTGCTGCGCGCTGTCGGGGCGGATCCGGACGTTACCTGGCCGCGAGCGGCCGGTGACGGCACCGATGTCCTCAACGCGCTGCGCGTGGCCTACCGCCGGGCGCTGTTCGTCCTCGCGGCCCGTGATCTCACCGGTGCGGTCCCCTTCGACGATGCCACCGCGGAGCTTGCCGACCTTGCGGGAGCCGCTCTTGACGCCGCGCTCGCCGTCGCCCGCTCGGCGCTGTCGCCGACGGCTGCCCCGGTTCGTCTCGCCGTCGTCGGTATGGGCAAGTGCGGTGGCCGGGAACTGAACTACGTCAGCGACGTCGACGTCCTGTTCGTGGCAGAGCCCGGACAGCGTGCCGAGAAGGCCGAGAAGGCCGACGGTAGCCGCGGAGCTGAGGGGACCCGCGGTGACGAGGTTGCCGCGTTGGAGGCGGCGACCCGTCTCGCGGAGGGGATGGTCCGTGCCTGCGGGGCGGTCACCGGCGAGGGTGCGTTGTTCCAGATCGACGTGGGACTACGGCCCGAAGGCCGGGACGGCCCGCTGGTCCGTACCCTGGCCAGCCACGACGCCTACTACCGGCGATGGGCGAGAACCTGGGAGTTTCAGGCTCTGCTCAAGGCGCGCCCGGTTGCGGGTGATCGTGACGTGGGGGAGCGGTTCTGCGCCGCGGTCGGACCGCTGGTCTGGTCGGCGGCGTCGCGGCCGGGGTTCGTCAGCGACGTTCAGACGATGCGGCGGCGGGTGGAGCGGTCGTTGCCGCCGGGGGACGCCGACCGAAATCTCAAGCTCGGTCCGGGCGGACTTCGCGACGTCGAGTTCGCCGTCCAGCTGCTCCAGCTCGTCCACGGCCGGACCGACCCCAAGCTGCGGACGGTCTCGACCCTGTCCGCGCTGGACGCGCTGGCCCGCGGCGGCTACGTCGCCCGCCGGGACGCGGCCGGTCTCGCGGACGCGTACCGCTTCCTGCGGGGCACCGAGCATCGCCTGCAGTTGCAACGGCTCCGCCGGGTACACACCCTGCCCCGCGACCCCGGCGAACTGCGCAGGATCGCCCGCTCTCTGGGTCTCACCTCCGCCGCGGAGATCGTGGCCGAGCATGCCCGGGTCGCCCGGTTCGTGCGGCGGCTCCACGAGCGGCTCTTCTACCAACCGTTGCTGGAGGCGGTGGCGCGGTTGTCCGTCGAGGAGGTTCGCCTGACCCCGGCGGAGGCCCGGGACCGGCTCGCCGCGCTGGGCTTCGCCGACACCGCACGTGCGCTGCGCCACATCGAAGCGCTGACCAACGGTGTCAGCCGGACCGCCACCATCCAACGCCGTCTGCTCCCGGCGATGCTGCACTGGTTCGCCGATGCGGCCGACCCCGACGCCGGCCTGCTCGCCTACCGCCAGGTGAGCGAGGCGCTGGGACGTACTCCCTGGTATCTGCGGCTGTTGCGGGACGACAGCGGCGCGGCCGAACGGTTGTGCCGCGTGCTGGCCACGAGCCGTTACGTCGCGGATCTGATGCAGCGTGCACCGGAATCGGTACGGCTGTTGCGGACCATCGACGACCTGCGTCCACGCACCCGGGAGCAGCTGGTCCAGGCGATGATTGCGATCGCCCACCGCAATCCTTGCGGGGAGCAGGCGGTCGGGCGGGCACGGGCGGTGCGTCGGGTTGAACTCGTCCGCGTCGCCTGCGCGGACCTGCTCGGACTGCTCGACGTCGCCGCGGTCGGCCGGGCACTGTCCGACGCTGCGGCCGCGACGATCGAGGCGGCCCTGTACGTGGCGGAACGCCGCTTCGAACAGGAGACCGGCCGGCCGCTGCCGGTGCGGATCGCGGTGATGGCGATGGGTCGTCTCGGCGGGGCTGAGCTGTCTTACGGCAGCGACGCCGATGTCGTGTTCGTCCACGAGCCGATCGACGACCCGGCGACCGCCGCGGGAACGGCCGTCCCCACGGCCGTGGGGACCGCCCTGAAGGCTCGTGTCACGGACAGCGACGCGGCCGACGCCGCCGGGGCGGTCGTGGCCGAACTACGCCGACTGCTCGCGGTGCCCGCCGGTGACCCGCCGTTGATTCTCGACGTGCAGCTCCGCCCGGAAGGCCGTGCGGGTCCGATGACCCGCACGGCGGCCAGCTATGCCGCCTACTTCCGCCGGTGGTCAGCGGGTTGGGAGACCCAAGCGCTGTTGCGGGCGCGGCCGGTTGCCGGTGATGCGGAGCTGGGTGACCGGTTCCGTGCCTGGGTTGACGAGATCCGGTATCCGCCGTTGCTGCCACCTGATGCCGTGGCCGAGGTCGTCAGGCTGCGCGGCAGAATGGAGACCGAGCGCATCCCGCGGGGTGTCGACCGCTCCCTGCACCTCAAACTCGGGCCCGGTGGTCTCACCGACGTGGAGTGGGTGGTGCAGGTGCTGCAGCTGCGTCACGCCCATGCGATCCCGGTGTTGCGCACGACGTCAACGCTTGCGGGCCTTCGGGCCGCCGCGGCCACCGGCCTGCTCGACCCGGCGCAGGCCGCGACCCTGTCGGACGCGTGGACCACGGCATCCCGGCTCCGCAACGCGATCACACTGACCCGGGGGCGTCCCGGCGACGTGCTGCCGCATGCACCGCGGGCACTGGCCCAGGTCGCCAGGGCGGTCGGCTATCCGGCGGAGCAGGCCGAGGCGCTGCTCGGCGACTACCGGCGGATGGCTGCCGGAGCACGTGCGGTGGCCGAGACTCTCTTCGCCCGCGAAGGTGCGGGCGGGTCGTCCATCGGATAGCGGGCTTTCCCCGCGCAACGCCTTCGGCGTGGCACGGGGTCCCGCGATCCGCGACGATGGTAGAGATCAGGACGATGGTACAGATCAGACCGTGACGGCGGTCTCGGCCGGGTCCTTCTGGCCTGGGATGGCCAGGGTCGGCCTCGTGCCGGCCAGAGCGCTGCAGCAGGTGTCGACAATCAGGCCGGTGACGAGGTAGGGGTCCATGTTGGCGTTGGGTCGACGGTCCTCGATCCAGCCCTTCTTGGCCTTCTCCACCGCCCACGGGATGCGGACCGACGCGCCGCGGTCGGAGGCACCCCAGGAGAAGGTGTCGTACGGCGCGGTCTCGTGCTGACCGGTCAGGCGCTTCTCGATCCCGTCGCCGTAGTTCTTGACGTGCTCCAGCACCCGGGTACCAAGTGCCTCACATACGGTGACAATGGCTTCCCAGCTCTCCATCGTGGCCTTGGTGGAGAAGTTGGTGTGTGCGCCGGCGCCGTTCCAGTCGCCGGGGATGGGCTTCGCCGCGAACGAGACGGTGACGTCGAAGTCCTCGGCCACCCGGTGCAGCAACCAGCGGCCGACCCAGATCTGGTCGCCGATGGCGGGGGGTGGCAGTACCCCGATCTGGAACTCCCACTGGGCCATCATGACCTCGGCGTTGGTGCCCTCGATCGCAAGACCCGCGTCAAGGCATGCCTGCGTGTGCTTCTCGACGATGGCACGACCGACCATCTTCTCGCCACCGACACCGCAGTAGTAGGGACCCTGCGGGGCCGGAAAGCCCACCTCCGGCCAGCCGAGCGGCCGGCCGTTCTGGAAAAAGGTGTACTCCTGCTCGATTCCGAACATGGGGGCCTGGTCGGCGTACCTCTCGGCTGCCTGCCGGCAGAAGGCACGGGTGTTGGTCGGGTGCGGGGTGAAGTCGGTCAGCGCGACCTCGCACAACACCAGGACGTTGGCCCCACCGCGAAGGGGGTCCGGACAGGTGAACACCGGCTGCAGGACGCAGTCCGAGTTGAATCCAGGTGCCTGGTTGGTGCTTGAGCCGTCGAAGCCCCAGATGTCGGGTTCCTTGCCGTCGGCAACGATGCGGGTTTTACTGCGCATCAGGGGTTCCGGCTTGGTGCCGTCGATCCAGATGTACTCGGCCTGGTAACTCACTCATACTCCCCGTGGTTGGAGTGGCACATAGCGGAGTGTCTCATCGCGCGCCTGTGGATTGCTCGACCCCGGCCGCGGTGACACGAGGGTTCGTCCGGATCTTCGTCGCGTCCAGTTTCCCCGTAGTTCCACCACGGTAAATTTTCGGTCAATCACGCGTTGCCGGACAGTTCAGTTTTCGGGCTTTCCGCAACTGCTTCCCAGCACCCGGGAACAAAGTCCTCCACACCGTCGGCTATGCGGTCCGCCAGCCGGGTCCGGCCGCCCACGCACACGACAGCGCCCGGCCCGCGGTCTTTCCGCGAACCGGGCGCCGATCGACGTGCCGCTTGTCCCCTGTATTGCCGGTCGGATGTCCCTGGTTCGGATGTCCGCCGGCCGATGCCCGGCGTCAGATGTCGTAGTAGAGCTGGAACTCGTAGGGGTGGGGGCGCAGGCGAATGGCGTCAACCTCATTGACGCGCTTGTAGTCGATCCATGTCTCGATCAGGTCGGGCGTGAACACGCTGCCCTCGGTCAGGAAGTCATGGTCGGCTTCGAGGGCGTCGAGTACCTTCTCCAGTGATCCCGGCACCTGCGGCACCGCGGCCAGCTCGTCGGGCGGCAGATCGTAGAGGTCCTTGTCGATCGGGTCCGGCGGTTCGATCTTGTTGCGGATGCCGTCGAGACCGGCCATCAGCATGGCGGCGAAGGCCAGGTAGGGGTTGCAGCTCGGGTCGGGCACGCGGAACTCGATCCGCTTCGCCTTGGGCGAGACGCCGCTGAGCGGGATGCGACAGCACGCCGAACGGTTGCGCGCCGAGTAGACGAGGTTGACCGGCGCCTCGTAGCCCGGTACCAGGCGTCGATAGGAGTTCGTGGTGGGGTTGGTGAACGCCAGTAGCGCCGGCGCGTGGTGCAGCAGCCCACCGATGTAGTACCGGGCCAGCTCGGACAGGCCGCCGTAGCCGCTTTCGCTGTAGAAGAGAGGTTCGTCACCCTGCCAGAGGCTCTGGTGGACGTGCATGCCCGAGCCGTTGTCCTGGAACAGCGGCTTCGGCATGAACGTCACGGTCTTGCCGCGGGACAGCGCGACGTTGCGGATGATGTACTTGTAGAGCATCAGGTTGTCGGCGGTCCGCAGGAGCGTGCTGTACCGGATGTCGATCTCGGCCTGCCCGGCGGTCCCCACCTCGTGATGCTGCATCTCGACGGTGATACCCGCGCGGAACAGCGCCCGCACCATCTCCGAGCGCAGATCGGTGAAATGGTCGGTCGGGGGTACCGGGAAGTAGCCACCCTTGAACCTGGGCTTGTAGCCGAGATTCCCGCCCTCTTCCTTGCGGGCAGTGTTCCAGGCTGCCTCGACGGAGTCGACGGCGTGCATGGAACCGTACGGGTTGTAGTCGTAACGAACGTCGTCGAAGATGTAGAACTCGGCCTCCGGGCCGAAGTAGGCGGTGTCCGCGAAACCCGTCCCGCGCAGGTAGGCTTCGGCCTTTTTCGCCGTGTTGCGCGGATCGCGGGAGTATTCCTCCTTCGTGATCGGGTCATGGATGAAGAAGGTCATCGCGAGTGTCTTGTGCTCGCGGAACGGATCGACGAAGGCCGTGCTCGGGTCGGGTAGGAGCAGCATGTCCGACTCGTGGATCGCCTGGAAGCCACGTATCGAGGACCCGTCGAACATCAGGCCCTCGGTGAACACCGACTCGGCGAAGACCTCAGTCGGGATCGTAAAGTGCTGCATAATTCCAGGAAGGTCACAGAAGCGGACGTCGACGAACTCAACGCTCTCGTCCGTGATGTAGCGAAGTACGTCTTCGGCGTTTGTGAACATCCACCCTCCAGGGAAGCTTCATGGCTGTGTGGATAGGAAGGATACGCCATGACCCGATGCGGACCGTAACCCCATATGGTTCCGTCGGCATGATGAAGTCGTTTCGCTGCGGTAACATCGCCCTGATTTGTCACTCTCAGTGATTGACGGCCCGGGGTGTCCGCGGGGCATACGCTTGCGCCGTGGGACGCGCTCTCGGAAACTGGCTGGAAGGTCCGCAACTACCTCGGGACACACCCCCCGGTGTACGACTCGGCCTACCGGGGGAAGGCCCAGGTGCCGTGGTGGGTTTCGGCCACCGGCTGGCTGCGTTCGCGGTGGACGCCGTCGTGGCCAACCTGCTGGTGGGCGTACCGGTGCTCTTCGGGGTCCGCTACTCGGTCGATGCCCGCGGGCTCGCCGTCTACCTTGCGTTTCTGCTGGAGGAGTTCGTCCTGATCGCGGCGAACGGGCAGACCCTCGGGATGCGCATGGTCGGCGCCCGCGTTGTTCGGGTGAGCGACCACGGCCGGGCGCGATGGTGGTGGGCAGCCGTTCGTACCGTGCTTCTCGGCCTGCTCGTCCCGGCCTTCATCTGGGACCGCGATCTGCGCGGCACCCATGATCGGGCCGCTGGCACCGTGATCGTTCGCGATCCCGCACGATGATCAGAAAATTATCGAATCTTCCCGCCGCGGGGGATGTTGCGGGGGATCGGCCCCTTGGGGATGGGCAGGACCGGTGCGGTCACCGCCCGCAACCGTCGCTCGATGGGGTCCACCTCGCCCCGTCGTAGGGCGCGGGGCAGCCGCATGAGGGTTCCCTGCAGCTTGGGCAGGGGCGTCTCACCAGGCCCGGTGCCGATGACGATGTCGTGGACGGGGGCCTCGCCGATCACTTTGCGGACGCGTCGCACCTCATTTCCCAGAAGCTCCCGCTGGCCGCGGCCCCGCCCCTCGGCGATGATCACGACGCCGGCTCGACAGACCACGCGGTGTACCACGTCCTGGTGACGGTTGATCGCGACAGCGGGCGTGAGTCGCCAGTCGCCACGCATGCGTTCCACGATTCCGGCGGCCGCGCCGGGCTGACCCTCCATCTCGGCATAGGCGGTCCGCTGCACACGTCGACTGAAGATGTTCATGGCGCTGACAAGGCCCACCATGATCCCGATGGGCAGCCACATCCACAGCGGTCCGACCAGCACGCCGAGCACTATTGTGATGACAATGGGTACAACAAGACCGCCCAGTGACAACCAGAGCGCGCGCGGATCACGTTCTCGGGTGAGCCGGAATATGGTCCTGATCTGTGCGAGACGACTCGGCTTGGCCGCCCCGCCCCCGGCGTCGACTGCTCGCTTGCGCCCTGTTGTCGCGGTCGTCGCCGTACCGGTCTTCGTCGTACTGGTCTTCGTCGTCGCGGTCTTCGCCGTGCCGGGGTTTGTCGTACCGGTGCTCGGCGAGTCACTGCCGGACCTGTTCCTGCGCGCCATGACCGCGAGCCTACGACCCCGCGCGGACGACGGCCCTACCGTGGTGGTCTTCGGCATGCGATGATCGCTTGTTTCGTGACCGGTTGGTCAGCGCTCGGCGGCGACCGCGAGCCGACCCCCGGTCTGTGGTGGGATGCGGCTGACCGTCAACGGGGTCTCGGCGTGCTGGTCGACCCCCACATGAAGATCGACGGCGGCACGCCATGCGTTGCGGCGCGCGGTTCGCTGGCCGCCATGTGGCAGCAACAGCAGGGTGAGTTCCTCAACGGCGGTCAGAAGTGACCTCAACACGACCACACAGACCTCCCGGACCGGTCGTAGGCATTGTCAATCATGGTCTCGACCTTCATCCACGTGTTGCGGACGAGTGACTTTCCGGTGAGCCTAGTTCCGCCGGGACGCGTACACCACCGCAGTGGCTACTCTGGGTAAGAATCGTGTCGGCCGGGCGCTCTCAGCGCCCGACGCCGGCGCGTTGCTCGACCGCTTGCCGGTACATCCGACCCGCGCGGTAGGACGACCGGACCAGCGGACCCGACAGCACCCCGGCAAACCCCATCCGCTCGGCCTCGTCCCGCAACTCGGCGAACTCCTCGGGGCGCACCCAGCGCTCCACCGGGTGATGACGTGGGCTGGGCCGCAGGTACTGCGTGATCGTCAGCAGCTCACAGCCCGCGGCGAGCAGGTCGGCCATGGTCGTGAGGATCTCGGCGGGTTCCTCGCCGAGCCCGAGGATCAGGTTCGACTTGGTCACCAGGCCGGCCGCGCGGGCGGCCCGCAGAACGTCCAGCGACCGGTCGTAGCCGAACCCCGGCCGGATCCGGCGGAACACCCGCGGCACCGTTTCGATGTTGTGCGCGAGTACCTCGGGAGCCGCCCCGAACACCTCGGCGAGCTGCTCGGTACGGGCGTGGAAGTCGGGGATCAGTAGTTCGACACCGACGCCGAGGCACCGTGCGTGGATCTCGCGGACCGTCTGGGCGTACAGCCACGCACCGCCGTCGGGTAGGTCATCGCGTGCGACTCCGGTCACGGTCGCGTAGCGCAGCCCCATGGCGTGGACGGAGTCGGCGACCCGGCGCGGCTCGTCGGCGTCCACCATGGCCGGTCGCCCCGAATCGATCTGGCAGAAATCACAACGCCGGGTACACACGTCCCCGCCGATGAGGAAGGTCGCCTCCCGGTCCTCCCAGCACTCGTAGATGTTCGGGCAACCGGCCTCCTCACACACCGTGTGCAGGCCCTTGTCGCGGACGAGCCCCAGGATCTCGGAGTACTGCGGGCCGGTCCGCAGCCGGGTCCGGATCCACGGCGGCTTGGGCTCGATCGGCGTGGCCGCGTTGCGCAGCTCGAGGCGCAGCAACTTCCGGCCCTCCGGTGTAACCGCGCTCACCCTGACATCTCCGCCTCTCGCACTGCCTCGGTGTCCCGAACCGGCCGGTGGGGTTCGGACGTCGACACCGGTAGGGTCCGTGGCACCGTGGCGCGGGTCGTGAAGGCGCTCAGCACGTCGACCAGGTGGTCTTCCACAATGGGCAGGGCCTCGGGGACGGTCACGGTCCGCGCGAGCTCCCGGCTCAGACTCGTCACTGCGGCGTCGGTGATCCCACATGGGACGATGCGCGTGAAGGCGGTCAGATCCGGGCAGCAGTTGAGGGCGAAGCCGTGGTAGGCGACCCGCCGGCGGACCCGGACGCCGATCGCCGCGATCTTGCGCTCACCGTCGGTGGTCCACACGCCGGTGCGCCCGGCCACCCGTGTGGTCGCCAGGCCGAGGTCGGCGCAGGCGGCGATCAACCCGGCCTCCAGCGTGCGGACGTAGGCCACCAGGTCCAGCGGTTCGGGCAGGCGCACGACCGGGTAGCCCACCAGCTGGCCCGGCCCGTGCCAGGTGATCTTCCCACCCCGGTCGACGTCCACCACCGGGGTGCCGTCAAAGGGACGCTCCCAAGGCTCGGTGCGGCGACCGGCCGTGTAGACGTCGGGATGTTCCAGGAGGATCAGCGTGTCGTCCGCTTCGGCGGCGATCCGCCGGTCGGCCAGGCAGCGCTGGAACTGCCAGGCATCGTCATAGGGAACCAGGCCCAGCCGCATGACCTCCACAAAAATGAGGCTACGCTAACCCGGGGAATCCTCCCAGAGACGCTGGGGAAGACACCGTCGGCGTCACACTGCCGGCGTCACACCTCCGGAAGGCGCCGGGCGATTACCCGTGTCTCCCGCACGCCTGAGGCCGGGTCCTGTTCGACGTGCCACGCGAAGGCGTCGGCCCGGTCCGCGACCGCCTCCACCAGTTCGGTGCCGTGAAAATGCAGGCCGACACCGTCGTCGGTGGCCCAACCGGGTGGCAGCACGCCCTCGGCGACCAGCTTCTGGTACAGCGGACGTCGGCCGGCTTCGGAGTCGTAGTGCGGGGTGTTGCTGAACGGCAGCAGGCCGAGCCCGTTGGTGACCGGGCGCAGGTCCGGACCGAACGAGTCAGTTGTACCTCCGATATGCCAGCACAGCGACCCCGCGGACACGCCACCCAGGACCACCCCGGCCGTCCACGCGTCCCGCATGATCGTATCGAGTCCGTGTGTCCGCCACACCGCGAGCAGGTTCGCGACGCTGCCACCGCCTACCCAGATCACATCCTGATCCAGCAGGTGCGCACGGACGTCGGCCACGGTAGGCATGGGGAACAGGGCGAGATGGGACGCGCGCAGGTCCGGCAGGTCACGCGCGAGTGCCGCGTAGTAACGCGAATAGCTCGCAGGGTCGTCGCCGCTTGCGGTCGCCAACAGACAGAGCTTGGGACGCGCGGGGTTCCCGGCCAGGCGCAGCGCGTGGTGGATGATCGGGCCGACCCGTGCGCCCCACCGCCCGTCCGGCACGAAGCCGGCGCTGGTCGCCAGGATGTTCATGGTGCCTCCTACGTTTCGGTACGGTATCTCCGTCGGGCCGCGATGTGTCGGGCCGCGATGTGTCGGGCCGTGGCGCGGCCAACCTACTCGGACCGGCTGTTCGCATGAGTTATCCACAGGTTTCCGGTGAGGGCTGCACAGAACGGCCTTTTCGGCCTACCGTCACTGCTTGTGACAGCAATGGACGATTCCATGGGTTCTCGCGGCTACCATGGGATTTCGGGTGGTCCGGCCGTCCGCGGGGTGGTGTTGCGGGCACGTGTTCGAGGCTGCGGTGCCGGGGAGGTCTGGGCCGGCCGCGTGGTGGCCACGGGGGCCGAGTGTGTGGTCCGCCGCATCCGGCTGCCGCCGGACGCGGCGGCCAGGGATGCCGCGATGCGAGCGGCGCAGGTCCTGCTCGGGCTATCCCATCCCCATCTCCTCCCGCTCATCGACGTGGTTGCCACTGCCGAGGGCCTCGCGGTTGTCGCCGAGCCTGTTGTCGGGGCGATCAGCCTGGGCCAACTCCTGGAGACGCGGGATCGCCTCGACCCCGGTGAGGTCGTCACGGTCGGGCTGCCGCTGGCCCAGGCGTTGGCCGCGGCGCATGCTGCCGGTGTCGTACACGGACGACTCGATCCTGACGACGTCCTGTTGGAGCCCAACGGCCGGCCGGTACTCGCCGGCGTCGGTGTCGCGGGTCTGGCGGGTACATCCGCGACGCCCGCGGTGGACGTCAGTGATCTCGCGAGTCTGTTGCTGGCGGCGATGCCGCAGGCGACCGGTCCGGACGCGGCATCGGTTGCCGTGGCGGTCGCGCCGGCCCTGGTCGATGATCCTGTCCGCCGACCCACCGCGGAGGAACTGGTCGCGGCGTTGGCGCACAGCGCCACGCCGGTACCGGTTCGCCTCGTCAACAA
>NZ_CAUVXG010000080.1:0-17575 GCF_963555885.1 Protofrankia sp. Cr2 | reverse complement strand
CCGGGTCGACCCCGGCGACACCCTGGAGAATCGCGACGGGTCCTGCCAGGATCTCGGGCTGCGACATGCGCTCCTCCTTCTTGGCCTTGGCCTACCATCCGGCCAAAGGTGGCGCGAAGAACATGGTCGCGCCACCTTTGGCCGGATGGCCTACCGTTAGGCCGCCGGTGGCGCGAAAAGCCTTTCAGGATTTCAGCAGCATGGACCGTCCAGGGGGTGAACGGGTGACAAAGCATTCACAAATACCATCGGAATGGCGGCTGATGGAGTGGGGGTCCGGTGCCGCTCCATCGCTGATTTGAATGGATCGATAGCGCCGGCTGATGAGTGTTGACGACCTTCGTGGCGAAGGCAAACAATACCTGACGAAAACGGTTTTCGGTGAATACCGATGGGCGCCATGAGAGGCTCGATATGCGGAACCCGGATGGGCACGGCGCCCCGCCGGGTCCGGCAGCGTCGGTGGGTCCGGTGGGTCCGGTGGGTCCGGTGGGTCCGGTGGGTCCGGTGGGTCCGGTGGGTCCGGTGGTGTCGGGGACCGTACACCAGCCCGCGCCGGGAACCGCCCGACGGCCGGCCGGAGAAGTGGAACGGCACCCGTTGTCGGCTGTGCAGCACGCGATGCTGCTGCACAGCATCAGCGCTCCCGGCGAAGGGGTCTATCTTCTACAGAAGGTCCTCACGCTGCATGAACGTCTGAATACGGCGATGTTCGAGCAAGCCTTGCGGCAGCTGTTCGAATGGCATCCCATGCTGCGGACCAGCCTCCTGTTGGACCATCCGGAAGGTCCGAGTCAGGTGGTTCACAGCGACGTCGGTCTGACCCTGCACAAGCAGGACTGGCGGCAGTTCGACAGCGCCACGCGGCAACGGCGCCTACGCGCCTATCTCACGGGGGACCGGTGCCGGGTCTTCGATTTTACCGCTGGTCCGCCGATGCGATTCGCTGTCTTCTGCTGTGGCGACGACGAGTACGAATTTGTCTGGACGACCCATCACGCGTTGATGGACGGGCGTTCTCTTTTCATGGTGGTTGCCGAGCTGTTCGACGTGTACGACCATCTCTGCGCCGGGCGCCGGGCCGATCTGCCTCGTCGACGCCCTTACCGGGACTATGTCAGCTGGCTGGTTGAGCAGGACGTCGCGGTGGCGGAGTCGTTCTGGCGCGGCGCTCTCGCGGGCATAACGGCACCCACCCCGCTCGGTGTCGACACGGTTCGCGTCCCCGGCCCCGATGAAGATGTCCTGGCGGCAACCGGGACCGAGCTTTCCGAAGACACGACAGCGGCGCTGGAACTGCTGGCCCGCGAGCAACAGGTCACCGCGAACAACGTTGTCCAGGCCGCCTGGGGCATTCTGCTCCAGCAGCTCAGCGGTTGCCATGATGTGGTGTTCGGGACGACGCGGGCAGGTCGTGGGTTCTTCGGCGGTGCACAGGAAATGATCGGTCTGTTTCTCAACACAGTGCCGTTCCGGGTCACCGCTCCGGGTACGATGACGGTGATCGATCTCCTGAAGAGGCTGCGACGCCAACAGCTGGCGCTGCGCGGGTTCGAGCACACGTCGCCGATCCGGATCCATGCATGGAGTGACATCCCGGCCCGGCTGCCGTTGTTTGAAAGTGCGGTTATCTTCGAGAACCACCTGCCCGGCGTCCGGCTGCGGGCACTGGGCGGATCCTGGCAGCACCGGGAATTCCGGCTGGAAGAACGGACCAACTATCCGCTCACCCTCTATGCCAACCACGACCGCCGTCTCGTCCTGAAGATCGGCTACGATCGCCGCCGCTTCAGCGACGGGGCCGCGGCACGAATGTTGGGCCACCTACGGCGATTGCTGGAGACGATGGTGTCGGCGCCGGACGTCACACTCGGCGGTCTGCCGACTCTCGTGCTGGCGGAGCTGACCGAGGTTCGGGAGCGTACGGCCGACCGGGCGCGGCGTCTGATGTCAGTCGATCCTCTCGATTTGCCCTACCGTGATCTGGCCGCGGGCCTGCCGGAACGGTACCGGGATATCCGGTTTGTCCACCCGGCTGGCGCAGGGGATGCGCCCGTTGCTGATGCTGCTCGGCCACAGGATGCGCGACCATGCCCATTCTCGCGCACCCTGTCGCCCCCCGGGGAGCATCGGCAAGCTGGCGCAGAGCGGAGCCGGGACGGATTCCCATGGCTGCTCACGGTGCTGCTGTGCTTCCTCACGCGTCTGGTCGGTGAGGAGGGGCTCGATGTCGAATTGTCGTGGGGGTCCGGCCCCGGCCCCGGTGACGGCACTGCGTCCCGGCTGCCCTTCCGAGTGCCTGCGCTCAGCGAGAGCCGGAGCGTCACCGAGCTTCGCGACATGGTTGCCCGGCAGTTGGAGTTGATGGATGCCTGGGGGCCTGACCGCCGTGACCTGGGGATCAGCAACGCGCAGTGGCATGCGCAGGCGCCCTGGGTCGAGGTCGGCCTGCCGGTCGCCGTCGAGTTGGTCGATCATCTTGATGCTGTGGCGGAGCCCCGGCCCGCGACCGTCCTGCTCGTCCAGATCCCGCGGGACGGCGCGGGGTGCCGCTGGCTCGTCGCCGAGGACGTCCTGATACCTGGTGCCACCGAGGCGATGCGTGCCATGTTCGTCGCGTTCATGCGCGCTCTGGCGGACTCCCCGGACGCCGACGTGACCAAGATCCCGTTGTTGCTACCCGAGGACAGGCAACGTGTGCTTGTCACCTGGAACGACACCGATGCGGACTACCCCCGCGCCAGCTGTGCGCACCAGCTGTTCATGGCGCAGGCGCGCCGTCGACCCGAGGCTCCCGCCGTCACCTGCTCCGATCGTGTGCTCACATACGGCGAACTTGATCGGCGGTCGACCCGGCTCGCGCTGTTCCTCGGCCGGCACGGTGTCGGTCCCGGTGCCCTCGTCGGCATCTACCTTGAGCGATCGGAAGAGATCGTCGTCGCCGTGCTCGGTGTGATGAAGTCGGGAGCGGCCTTTGTGCCGCTGGACCCGGTGTACCCACCCGTTCGCGTTGCCCAAATGATCATTAATTCAGGGCTGTCGCTCCTGCTCACCCAGACGAGCCTGGAGCCCCACGTTCAGGACTGCCAGGTGACCGTCGTCCCGCTTGACCGAAGCTGGGAGATGATCGAAACCCATGGCAGCGGGACGGATGACGCGGGCCATGATCACGCGGGTCATAATGATGGTGGCCATGATGATGCAGGCACGGAGAGTTATGACCGGGCGTCACCCGATGGTCGCGTCTATGTGATCTTCACGTCGGGATCAACCGGTCGGCCCAAGGGCGTGGCGATCCGCCACAGTGCGCTGACAAACCTCCTGTGCTCCATGGCGCGTACCCCGGGCTTCACCGATCATGATCGGCTCTTGGCCGTGACCACGGTCTGTTTTGACATCGCCTATCTTGAGCTCCTGCTGCCGCTGGTGACCGGTGGGCAGGTCGAAGTGGTGCCGGCCGATGTCGCCGATGACGGGTTCGGGCTGCGGAGCCGGCTCGAGGGGAGCCGGCCGACGGTGATGCAGGCCACCCCGGCCACCTGGCGAATGCTGATCGCCGCAGGCTGGGACGGTGATCGCGGCCTGACCGCACTGTGCGGAGGCGAACCGCTACCCCGGGACCTCGCCGACGGCCTGCTCGCGCGCGCCGGGAAGGTGTGGAACCTCTACGGGCCGACCGAGACGACAATCTGGTCCTCGGTCGACCTCGTGGAGCCGACGCGGTTCGTGGCGGATCCGGGGTCCGGACACCGGCCCGGGACCTTCGGCCAGGTCACGAGCGGGCAGGTCACGATCGGGCGACCGATCGCCAACACCCGGTTCTACGTTCTCGACCGGTGGATGCAACCGGTGCCGCCTGGAGTACCCGGCGAGCTCTACATCGGTGGCGACGGCGTGGCCGCGGGTTACCTCGGCGAACCGGAGTTGACGCGGGCCAGGTTCATCCCCGATCCGTTCAGACCGGACGGCAGCGCCGTCATGTACCGGACCGGTGATGTCGTGCGCCACCTGCCCGACGGCCGGCTCGACTATCGCCACAGGGTCGACAACCAGGTCAAGCTGCATGGATATCGCATTGAGCTCGAAGAGATCGAAGTCGCGCTGCGTCGACATGATGCCATCGCCGAAGCCGTGGTGTGCCTGCGCGAGGACACATCCGGCAACCGCATGCTGGTCGCCTACCTCGTCCCGGCCGGAAACGGCAGCGACGTACGATCCGCCCACCTTCGACGCTACCTGCGGGCGCTGTTACCCCCCTACATGGTCCCAGCCGTGTTCGTGACCGTCACCAGTCTGCCGCTGACGGCAAACGGAAAGGTCGATCGCCGGTCCCTGCCCCGGCCGGCCGAGGCAGCTGCGGTCGGGAATGCTGGTTCGGCTACGCCCCGCACCGAGGTCGAGGCGGCAATTGCCGGCATCTGGCGGAGCATTCTCGGGGTACCGGAGGTCGGAATCGACGAGAACTTCTTCGACGCCGGTGGTAATTCACTGCTGCTCATGGAGATTCTGATACGGCTGCGGGCCGAGCTGTCCGAGTCGCTCACCCGTGTCGACATGTTCGCCTACCCGACGGTGCGGCAACTGGCGTCGTATCTGTCCGCATCCGCATCCGCATCCGCATCCGCTACCCGATCGGCTGCACCGGATCGACCCGGGCGGCCTGAGCGATCCGGGCGGCTGGATCGATCCGTACTCGCCGAGCGCAGGCAGCAGCGCGGTGAACTGAGGTCCCGGCGGCCGCCCGGCACCTGACGGCTCGCACGGTGGCGAAAAGACCACGTTCACATACCCGCTGGCCCATGAGGAAGGTGCGGAATGGTCCGCTGCACGGTCTGCCTGCTCAACGCCGGCCATCCTGGCGTGTCACTCGACGATGCCGGTGTGTGCAACCTGTGCCGCCTGGATGTCGCGGTCGAGTTGTTCGAGAATTTCACCTACGTGTCAAAGGTCTACGAGGAGTTCACGAACAGCGGGTCGAACCAGCACGGTGACCATGACTGCCTCCTGATGTACAGCGGCGGCAAGGACAGCACCTACATGCTGGACAAGTTCGTGAACGAGCACCGCAAGCGGGTGCTCTCCTACACCTTTGACGTGCCTTTCGAGAGTACCCACGCGGCCGCGAACATCGCCCTTGCCCGGGAGCGGATCCCGGCCACCTTCGTCATCGAGCAGGACGAACGGATAAAAGACATGATGCGGGAGGTCTTCAATCGGCCGGCGCCGGCGCAGCCGGGTAATTATCTGGACGAGAAACTTCCCTGCGTCTCGTGCCGGTCGTTCTTTGTCATCCGGGCGATTCTGTACGCGTGGCGACACAAGATTCCGTACATCATTCTGTGTGCGGATCCGCAGCAGATACTCACGATGGAGTCGAACGTCCGGAAGATCGTGAAGAGCTTCTACCAGACCTTTGGTCGGACCGGGGCAGCTGAATACTTTCAGGGTGAGCTGGAGCCGCTGTTGTTCGCTCAGGAGAGCGAGCTGCCGAAGATCGTATTTCCGTTCGTCGCCATGCGGGACGAGTACGACCCAGACCGGATCGTCGCGGAACTCAAGGAGAAGGACCTCTATCGGTCCTCGCCGTTCGAGACCCACTGCACACTCTTTCCGCTCCTCAACTACTACTCGTTCAAGAACTGGGACTGCATGTTCTACAAACTGAACGCGTCGAGTTACGTGCGGGCGGTCAGCCGGAACAAAGACTACGACCGGTCCACTTACAGCGTAAGATTCCCCCGGTCGGTCAACATCGCGGAGCTCGAGGACCGGCTGCGCTCAATCGTGTTCGAGATTGCCGCGGGTGCTGGCGACCGGCCCACGCAGGAGGAAGCTCTTATCGATCTGTTCGGACAGTTGGGTGCGACCGAGGATGCCGCGCGGTACGTCGTCCACGGCTTTCTCGATATGCCGAACGTGGCGGCCGCCATGGGTATTCGAATCGACTGAGGGAGATCCGATGGAGCAACATGACGATGTCCGGGAAGCAGACATCGCGATCGTCGGGATGGCCTGCCGTTTTCCCGGTGCCGACACGGTCGAGGAATTCTGGCGGAACCTGTGTGCGGGGCGCGAGACCACGACCTTCTTCGGCGACGACGAGCTGCTGGCCGCCGGAGTGAGCCCGGACCTGGTGGCGGACCCACGCTATGTGAAGGCTGGTCAGATTCTCTCCGGAATCGAGATGTTCGATGCCGATGTCTTCGGCATCCCGAGCGAGGAGGCGCAGCTCCTGGACCCGCAGCAGCGGCATTTCCTTGAATGCGCCCTCGCGGCGCTGGAGGACTCCGGATATGATCCGGAAACCCACCCGGGCGCCATCGGCGTCTACGCGGGCGCCGGGTTGAACACCTACCTCCTGCGCAACCTCTCGGATCGTTTCCGATCGGGGTCGACACTGGAACGTTATCGGCTGATGCTGGCCAGCGACAAGGATTTCCTGGCAACCCGGGTGGCCTACAAGCTGAACCTGCGCGGGCCGGCTGTCAGCGTGAACACCGCATGTTCCACATCGTTGGTGGCCGTACACATGGCCTGTGTGAGTCTCCTGGGCGGAGAATGTGACCTGGCGTTGGCCGGCGCGGCACACATCAGGGTGCCCCACGTCGAGGGTTATCTCTTCCAGGAGGGAATGATTCTCTCACCGGACGGCCGTTGCCGGGCCTTTGACGCCAGCGCACAGGGGACGATCGTCGGTAGCGGCGTCGGTGTCGTCGTCCTGAAGCGGTTGGCCGATGCACTGGCCGACGGCGACTGGATCCATGCCGTGGTCAAGGGAACAGCGATCAACAACGACGGCGGCGCAAAGGCCGGCTACACGGCTCCCAGCGTGCGTGGTCAGGCCGCCGTCATCGTCGAGGCACAGGCGCTCGCCGGCTGTGGCGCTGAGACGATC
This sequence comes from Protofrankia sp. Cr2, assembly GCF_963555885.1. Taxonomy (NCBI): domain Bacteria; kingdom Bacillati; phylum Actinomycetota; class Actinomycetes; order Frankiales; family Frankiaceae; genus Protofrankia; species Protofrankia sp. Cr2. The sequence goes on along the minus strand of NZ_CAUVXG010000080.1, from coordinate 10,680 downwards.
TCGTATGTCGAGGCGCACGGCACCGGCACGCCGCTGGGGGATCCGATCGAGATCGCGGCTCTCACCCAGGCGTTCACGCCGCGGCCTGCAGCAGCCGGTCCCTGCTCGATCGGTTCGGTCAAGACGAACATCGGTCATCTCGACGCCGCGTCGGGGATTGCCGGACTGATCAAGACGGCGCTCATGTTGCGGTATGGGCGCCTCGTGCCGAGTTTGCACTTTGACACGCCCAACCCGGACATCGACTTCGACAGTGCCCGCTTCTCCGTCGCCACGACGTTCCGGCAATGGCCCCAGTCGGGTCCGGCCCCGCGGCGTGCCGGTGTGAGCTCGTTCGGCATCGGCGGCACGAACGCCCACGTGATCCTGGAGGAAGCCCCGGTACGCGAGCCGGTTGGCGTGCCGGCCGACGACTGGCAGCTGTTGGTGATCTCCGCAGCGTCGCCCGCCGCACTCGACGAGGTTGCGGACAATCTGGCGCGCCATCTCGCCATCCATCGCGACGCGCTCAACCTCGCGGACGTGGCCTTCACCCTCGCGGTGGGGCGGCGGGCACATGCCTACCGGCGGGCGCTGGTGTGCCGGGACATCCACGACGCGGCCCTCACCCTCACCCTCGGGGACGACGACCGCGTTGTCACCGGCAGGGTGGTACCCGGCGCTTCTGATTCCGGCCGTCAGGTGACAGCGGTGCGTGAGTCGTGGGACGCCGGTTCCACCGGTGTCGGTGAAACCGATGCTGCCCGCCGGGGACGGCTGACAGCCGCTGGGCGCTTGTGGACCAGCGGCATCGCCGTCGACTGGTCGGCGTTCTATCCCGATCCGCCCGCCGGTGCCGATTCGGCCGCCGGCCGGCGGCGGATGCGGGTACCGCTGCCGGCCTACCCGTTCCAGCGCCGGCGCTTCTGGGTCGAGCCGGTGCGACAGGTCGGCCAGGTTGGCCAGGTCGGCACAGTCGGCACAGCGGATGACGACGCACTGCCGCCAACAGAGACGCTGCGCCACCAGGTTGAGGCGGCGCAGGGCAACGTGAAGGAAGCGGTCCTCGTCGACTTCATCCAAAGTGAGGTTGCCGCGATGCTCGGGCTTGACGACGCCCGTGCGGTGGATCCGGATCAGAGCCTCTTCGACATCGGGCTGGACTCGCTGAATCTGATCGAGGTCGCCGCGAAGCTGGGCGCCGAGCTTGACCGCGATGTCCGGGCATCGGTGTTCGCCGAGCATCCGACCATCCGGGCGTATGCGGAGAAGCTTGCCGCGTCACTGGATCCGGTCGTGTCACTGGATCCGGCCGTGTCACTGGACGGCGGTGTCACTGGATCCGGATGACGCAACAGCTGCCCGATGACTAGCCCATCATCTGCCGGGGCTGTAGATCATAGTCTTCGGTGTCACCCGGACCGTGACCCGCTGTTCATCCGGCGTCCGGAAAGGGTATGTGGCCACTCCCAGGTATTTCTTCGCCAACCGGTCGATGACGGCGTCGGCGCCATCGGTCTCCAGCTGGGCGGACCCGGAGACGCTGACCAGATGGAAGGCATTCTCAGGATCGAGGACACCCACCGACACCCGTGGGTCCCTGCGCAGATTCCGCTCCTTGATCCGGCCCACCGCAGTATTGAAGATGACGTCATCGCCGTCCACATCGATCCACACAACGGTGCTGTGCGGCGAACCGTCGGTCCGCAGCGTCGTCACCCAGGCGAACAGCGGTTTGCTCAGTAGATCCCGTGCGTCCTTGTTGAGGGTGCTCATCTGGTTCCTCCGGATTCGGTGGTCTCATAGCTCATGGGCACGTCGTCCCCGTTGTTTCCAGCGCACCACCGCCGATCCCTGCTCCCGATCTCCAAGTCCGATCTTCAGTCCCTCTCCGATTTTCAGTCTCTGCACGATGAGGAGTGTGGCGCGGACGTTCGGTGACTGCAATCTACGGCCGGCGACCGTGCATCGTTGCGGACTCGGTTCACGGCGCCGAAGGATGTGAATCTGGTGCTGCTGGCGGAACATCAGATTCACATCGTTGAGAGGGCCGCACGTTGCATGGCCCAGGTGTGGACGGTGGGGGTTTCGGACGACCCACGCCCATCGGATGTCCTGGATGAGGTCGGCCTGGCCGTGGCTGTCCGTGTCGGCTTAGAGCGACCGGCAATAGGGGCGCTCTTGCTGCGGTAGGTCGTCAATCGGTCGATAAGAATTTCCTATGGAGACACCGTGCTGTTGCCGTCCAGTCATGGTCGCTGGAGCATGTGCGCTGTGATGGCCTTCCGCACTATCGTCGCGATCTCTGACCCGGTCGAGCGCGCCTCGGTTGCCCACGACCTGCTCTGGAATGATCATCCAGAGCGTGGGCGGTTGCGTGCCGTACGTGGCCTGGCTATTCGTGAGGCGATCAGCCGGGGTGTCGCCACTGGTGAGATAGCCGATCGCCTCCACGTCCGAGTGGATGATCTGATCTGGATGAGCGACGCCGCCGCGGCGTTCGAGTAGTTAAGTTTTTACTTTCAGTAATTTTCGTGCACCCTCGTGCACCCTCGGCACGGTTTGAGGCGGCTCGACGGGGCGAGCTCCCACCGCCACGGCAATCCGGACGTCGGTCGCGGAACGTGGCCAGTGTCTCGGGCCGCAGTGCCGCGATCGCGATTATCGTGAAGATCGGTCTGCTGGCCGTCCTGCTGGGTTGAGCGCCCCTGCCCCCGCCCGTGATCCCGAGGAGAGTCCGCCATGACCGTTGCTCGGCCTGTCGTGGTCCAGCGGTGTCCGTGCTGATGGGTACGGGAGCCGCCCCGGGCCTGTCCGGTGGCCCGCGCGCGGCTGCACGAGTGCTGCGCCCCGACCTGCTCGCGGGCCTCACCCAGCTGCATCGGACCTACGGTCCCGTCGCGCAGATCTCCTCGCGACCGTTGTCGGCCTTCCTCGTGGCGGACCCGGCAGTCATCGCCGACGTGCTCGTCGGGTCCAGCCGCGCATTCGCCCGAGGCATCGTCCGCCGTGGGTTCGGCTCCCGTCAGACGGTGGTGGAGCCGCTCACACTGGTGCTCGGCCAGGGGTTGTTGACCAGCGCGGGGGAGCGGCACCGCAGGCAGCGCCGGCTCATGCAGCCGATGTTCCACCATCAGCGGATCTTCGAGTACGGCGAGACGTTCGTCGCGATCGCAGACGATCGGGCCGATCGTTGGACGGACGGCCAGTACCTTGATCTGCATGACGAAATGATCGAGATGACGCTGGCGATGGTCACTCGAACACTGTTCGATGTTGATGTCAACAGCAACGAAGTGACCGTCATCCGAACGGCTATCAGCGAGAACATGGTGGCCACCCGTAAGTCCATGCAGGCAGGCTTCGAGGCGCTGGAGAGGCTGCCACTGCCCGCGGCCCGGCGCCGCCGTAACGCTCGTCACGCCCTGGACCGTGTCGTCTACGACCTCATCGACCATCGCCGTGCGGCCGGAGCTGGCGGGAGGGACCTGCTGTCACTGTTGTTGTCGGCCCGCGATGCGCAGACCGGCGACGGGATGGACGACACCCAGGTCCGCGATGAGGTCCTGACCATCATGCTGGCCGGTCACGAAACCACGGCCAACGCGTTGACCTGGACCTTTCATCTGCTCGGCACGCATCCTGAGATCGCGGCAGCGCTGTACGCCGAGCTCGACACCGTCCTGTCCGGCCGGCGGCCGACGGTCGCGGACCTGGCGAACCTGCCGTATGCCGATGCGGTGTTCACCGAGGCGATGCGGCTCTATCCGCCTGTGTGGGGCATGGGTCGGTATCTGCTGGAAGACCGTCTTGTCGGAGGCTATCGGTTGCCGGCCGGCTCGACGCTGCTGCTGTGCCAGTGGGTCGTCCACCGCGACGCCCAGTGGTGGCCGAACCCGGAACGTTTTGACCCGACCCGCTGGCTCGGGGACCGGATCGACCCGGACCGGCCCCGGTATGCCTACTTCCCCTTCGGAGGCGGTCCGCACCAGTGCATCGGCAACAGCTTCGCCCAGACCGAGGGGGTGCTGGCACTTGCCACGATCTGTCGCCGGTGGGCGTTCGAACCGGTCGTCGGTCATGAGGTCGTGCCTGAGCCGCTGGTGACCCTGCGGCCGCGTGGCGGCCTACCGATGATCATACGTCGGCGCGGCTGACGGTCAGGCGCACCGGGTCTCGGCCGTAGCGGGCCTCGGCCGTAGCGGTGCTCAGGCGCACTGCGGGTCACGCATCCCGGTGGGTGAACACCGTCCCGGCGATGACCAGTCCGACCAGCGCCCAGACCGCGAGCACCGCGACCTCGCCTGCGGTTGACAACGACCCGGCCACGGGTCGGACGCTGCTGAGCGCCTGCACGGCCCCCTCGGGCAGGAATGCCTGCACGCGGTTGCCGGTCGATGCAGGCAGGGCCGCCGTCAGCAGGTTGACTCCGAACAGGCTCAGTGAGTAGACGGCCACGCTCGCCGAGGGATGCCGTACGACCGTGCCGATCGCCAGACCGAGCAGGCTCACCACGGCTACGGCCAGTCCGCCGGCGAGTACGGCACGCAGGGTCGGCCCGGAGCTGAGCGTCGCCTCGATGTGACGGCGTGCCAGCACCTGTTGGCCGACGATGAAAGCTCCCAACGATGCGGTCAGGCCCGCGAGCGCCGTGACCACCGCCACGACCGCTGCCTTGGCGGCCAGGACCATCCAGCGTCGTGGCACTGCGACGAGAGTTGTGCGGATCATGCCCGTGGTGAACTCGGTCGTGACGAAACGCGCGGCCATCGCGCCCAGCAGGATCTGGGCGACGATAAGCCCCGCCAGGGACGTCGCGGTCGCGTCGAAGGCCGCGCGGTCGGCATCTGACAACGAGGCCCATCCCCGTACCCGGGTGGAGCACAGGATCGCGCCGACCCCGACGGAGGCGATGAGCGCCAGCCGCAGCGAACGTCGCGTCGACGCCACCGAGAACAGTTTGATCCACTCGGAGTGGACCGCCCGGCCGAGTGCCGCCGCACCCGCGCTCCCCGCGCCGTGGGCGGCGGCCCGCGCCGGCTCTGGCGCCGGGAGTCGCCCGGGAGACGGGAGCGACGTGCTCGTGTCGGGAGTGGCCATGTTGGGAACGATCATCGCGTTTCGGTGCCTTCCACTGGGGACGCCCGGCCCAGGGCGCCGCGATGGACGGTGCTCGCTTCGGTCAGCGCGGTGAACGCCTCTTCGAGGGATGTGTCGGCCGGGGACAGTTCCACCAGCCGCAGGCCGTGCGCCACGGCCATGTCGAAGATCGCTCCGCTGTCCATCCCGCGGACGGTGAGCAGGTCGGACGAGGTGCCGTCCCGCCCGACGCCCGCTGCCGGCGCGCCTTCTTGATCATTTATCTGGGCGCCGTGCCGGCGCAGCACGGCGGCGAGCTCCCCGGCCCTGGGGCTTCGCACCACGACCGACGGGCCGCCGTGACCGGCGATGATCCGTTCGACCGAGTCGGCCGCGAGCAGGCGGCCCCGCCCGATGACGACCAGCCGGTCGGCGATCTGCGCGATCTCGGCGATGAGATGGCTGGACAGGAAGACCGTGCGGCCCTCCCGGGCAAGCGTGGCCAGCAGCTTTCTGATCCAGGTGATGCCGTCGGGATCAAGGCCGTTGGCCGGCTCGTCGAGCACCAACGTCGGTGGGTCGCCGAGCAGCGCCGCCGCCATTCCGAGCCGCTGCGTCATTCCGAGGGAAAGCCGGCCGGCCGGCGTCCCGGCGGCGTCACCCAGGCCCACCATCTCCAGGACGGTGTCGATGCGGTGGCGGGCAATCCCGTTGCTCGCGCACAGCCAGCGCAGGTGGTCATGGGGTGTACGGGCCGGATCAACCGCCCCGGCATCGAGTAGCACCCCGATTTCCCGTACCGGTTGGCGATGCTGGTGGAAGGGCCGGCCATTGACGGTGACCACGCCGTCCGACGGTCGGTCGAGCCCCACAATCATCCGCATAGTGGTGGATTTTCCGGCTCCGTTCGGCCCGAGGAAGCCGGTCACCGCACCGGCTCCCGCACCGAAGGTCAGGCCATTCACCACCGTCCTGTGGCCGTACCGTTTCGTGAGACCGATGGCCTCAATCATTCGTTCCTCCGGTCGTGGACTCCGGTATTCCGGCTGACGCCGCGACGCTTGTATTCCGGCTGACGCCGCGATGCTTGTGCGAGCGCATGGTGTCGCCTGGCAGCGTAGGCGCGCAGGCGTATGGCGGGGAAGGCATACACGCCGCCTTGGGGCAGGTGATGACAGATGTCATGGCCGACCCGTGAAAGTGACATCCGTGCGGATGTGATATCTGCCCGGGTGAAACCACTGACATTGGCGACTGTCGTGGACATGCCTGCCTGACGGACAGTGATGTCGCACCCGGGACAGCCCGAGCACATCCAGACCCGCACGCATGACATGAAAGGTGATGTCACATGTCCGAGAACAGCTATGTGGTCTCCGATGAGGATCGCACTCGGTTCGCCACCATGGTCGCCCGGATCTGGGGAGACCCGGAGCTGGAGGCTCGTTACGCCGGCGACGCACGCTCGGTGCTCGCCGAGTTCGGCATCACGCTGCCCGAGTCGGCACCCACGCCGGAGATCCCGGCGAAGCCCGAGGGCGACCTGAGCATCGAGGAGCTTGACTCCGTCGCCGCCGGTCTTTCCGTCAGCTCGCTGGCCTGCGCAGCCTGCCCGGTGTCGAGCTTCAGCAGCCTGTCCAACTGACCTGAGAGCGCCCGTCCCGGCCCGGCACAGCTGTGCCGGGCCGGCGTTTTCCCGGCGGTCCAGGGGCTGCGGCAGCCCAGGGGCCTGTCGCCCGGACAGGCCCTAGCACGGGAGAGGAGCTACGGCGTTGAGCACGTTAACCGCCGAAGTGCAGACATTTTTCAGCGACCCGCAGGCGCGGCGCGATCCGGCCGACTTCTACCGCCGCCTCGTCACCGAGGAGCCGGTGACCCCACTGGGTCGGATGTGGGTGGTGGCGGGCTACGACGAGTTGATGGCGGTCGCCACTCATCCGGCCACCTCCTCGGATCCGTCGGTACTGGGCACCGCGATCCCGTTGTCACCCAATCCCGTACTGTCCGCGGCACTGTCCCGGATGCTGCCGTTGCGCGACGGCGCGGACCATCGCCGGCTCAAGGGGCTTGCGATCCGCACCTTCAGTTCCCGCGGCATCGCGCAGGCACGCACGCTGGTCACCGAAACCGTGGACGCGCTGGTCGACGCGAACGCCGGCCAGGGATCGTTCGACGTCGTCGCGGACCTGGCCGTGCCGCTGCCGGTCGCCCTCACCTGCGCGCTGCTCGCCATCCCGGTCGAGGACCGCGATCGTGTCCTGGAGTGGGCCGTCGTGCTCAGTGGACAGATGCTCGGCTTCGGTGTCGAGCAGCCCCCGGACACCGATCGAAAGATCGATGATCTTCTCGACTACATCAATCGACTGTGCGCGGACCGCGAACATCAGCCCGGACCCGACCTGCTCAGCCGGCTCGCTCTCGCCACCCGTGACGGCCAGCTCACCCACGACGAGCTGGTCGCGTTCGTCCTGATGCTGTTCGTCAACGGGCTGGAGACGCTGACGGCGGGGTTGTCCGCCGCGGTGTGGCAGGTTCTGCAGGCGCCGGAGCTTCTCGACCACATCCGGGACCATCCCGGCGACGCCGAGGCCGTGTTCGACGAATGCGTCCGGCTCGGGAGCCCGGTACGCGCCAGCACGCGGGTGCTCCTGGATGACATCGACGTCGGCGGACGGCGGTTGCGACGCGGCGCGGCGGCCATCCTCCTGTTCGCCGCGGCCAACCGCGACCCCCGCCGATTCGTCGATCCCGACCGGCTCGACCCGCGGCGCTCCGAGCGCCGGCACCTCGGGTTCGGTTTCGGGCCCCACCTGTGCCTGGGGGCGCCGCTCTCGCTCGCCGCCGGCGCGACCCTGCTGGACCGGCTCGCGCGCCGCTGCCGGGACCTGCGTACCCCGCTCACCGCGGACACCGCGCAGTGGGAGCCCTCGCTGGCCTTCACCGGTCTGCGGGCACTTCCGGTGACCTTCGCTGCGGCTGTCCCCGTCGACGCGTGATGGCTGCCCCCGTCGACGCGTGAGGGTCGGCGCCGCGCGCGTTCCCTGACCGGCAGCTCCGACATCCCGCGGACAACCCGCGGACAACCCGCGGACCGGCCACCACTGGCCGTCCCGACCCCAGGCTGGGAGAGCCCGCCATGCGCCTTGCACCATCCCCGTCAGCCGACCGGACGCCGGTGGCCGACCCCGCACCCCCGCCGGGGTCGACCGGCGTGAAACCGGCGAAACCGCCGAATCCAGTGACAGCCGGGGTGCACACGGCGCCGGAGCCGGCGCCGAACGTGGCGCAGACGTCGGGCGCGACGCAGGGTGTGTACGCCGCCGACCACCTTGACCAGCCGATCCGTGTCCTGTCGGGGCGGCTGTGGGCGGCTCTGCTCGCCCTGGTCGTCCTCATCGGCGCGGGGACGGCCTGGGCGGTCGTGGGTACGCTGCCACACCACCTTTCCGCGCGCGGTGTGCTGGTACACGGCCGGGGTCCGCTGGCCGCGGCGGCGCCGAAGGCCGGCGCGCTCGTCTCGGTCACGGTCGGGTCGGGTGAGCAGGTGCACCGCGATCAGGTCGTCGCGATCGTCGCCACGCCGGACGGCCCAACGCCGGTGCACGCGCCGGCCGACGGCGCGGTCATGAACGTCGTCGCCGTCCCGGGCCAGCAGCTGGACGCCGGGGCTGCGGTCGTCCTGGTCGACCCTGGTGCGGATCCGCGGACCGCGCCGGCGCAGGCTGTTCTGTTCGTGACCTCGCGCGAGGAGCTGTCCAGCCTGCAACTGGGACAGCAGACGCACCTGGCCCTGGCGGGCGGGGTGCTGGCCGGGCACATCACAGCCGTGGCCGGCTACCCGTCATCCGCGGCCGAACTGGTGTCCCGGTTCGGCTCCCAGCGGCTGCCCGGAGTCGACGCCGGTACGGACGTCTGGCTCGTCGAGGTGGGCATCGACGCGGCGGGTGCCGAGATCGGTGCGCAGATTCCGGCGATGAGCCCGGTCGCGGCGAGCATTCTCATCAGTCGCGATCATCCGTTGCGGGTCCTGTTGGGACAGCGCCGGTGAGCGCGGCGATCGCGACCGACCCGGAGACCGGTGGGCGCGGTGGCTCAGCGCACCCACGATCGCGCCGCCGTCGGCCCGCCGGCCGGCACGGTCTGCGTCCACACCTGCGCCTGCGCCACGCGCGGCGACGCAGTGCGTTCGTCCCACAGATGGAGGAGCAGGACTGCGCGGCGGCCTGCCTGACCGCGGTCCTCGCCGGCTTCGGCCGGCGGGTGAGCCTGCACGAGGTCCGCCAGGCATGTGGGGTGACCCGCGACGGGGCGACGGCTGCAGCGCTGGTCCGCGGCGCAGCCCGGTACGGGCTGACCGGCACCGGCCGCCGGGTGGCCCTGCGCGAGCGCGACAATCCGGTCGACACCGCGACGCTGCGCGCCCTGCCCACACCCGCGGTGGTGCTCGTCGACGGCCCGCACTTCGCCGTCCTCGACGGCGTCCGCCGTGGCCGGGTACTGGTCAACGACCCCGCCGCGGGCCGGTACCGGGCCACCCCCGAGGCTTTCGCGGACACCTTCCGCGGCATCGTCATCACCTTCGCCCCGGACCCGACATTCCGCCGCGGTGGCCGGCGGATGCCGTTCGCCCACGCCGTCGCCGCCCGGCTGCGTCCACACGCGTCGGTGGCCGCGATCGCTGTGCTCGCCGGCCTGCTCGGGGCCATCCCGACCGTGCTCGCCTCGGTGCTGTTCCGTACCTTCCTGACCGACCCGAATCTGGCCGACCCCGGTCTGGCCGGTACCGCGGGGATCGGCGCCGACACGTTGGCCGTCCGGCTCAGCATCGCGCTGGCGGCGGCGGCGGTCACGGTGGTGGCGGCCACCTGGCTCCAGCAGGCCGTGCTGGGCCGGGTGCTGGTGGCCATGGCGGCGCGCACGTCCGGGGAGTTCCTGTGGCGGATGCTCCGGCTGCCAGGGGTGTTCTTCCACCGCCGCCAGCTCGGCGGTCTGGTCACCCGGGTGCAGGTCAACGACGGCCTGTCCGTGGTGCTCACGACCCGGCTCGCCGCGGCGGTGGCCAGTGTCCTGACCGGTGCGCTCTACCTGGGCACACTGGTCTGGCTCAACTGGCGACTCGCCCTGATAGGCGTCGGCGTCGCCGCGGCGAACCTGGTCGCGCTGCGGGCCGTCGTCGCGCGCCAGACCGCGGACCGCCACGAACTGCAGGTCGCCGACAGCCGACGCGACGGTGTCGCGTTCGCAGGGATCGCGGCGATCGAAACCCTCAAGGCCGACGGCGGTGAGGACACCTTCTTCGCCACCTGGGCCGGCTGGCAGGCCCGCGCCATCAACGCCGGCCAGCGCGCCTCCGCGCGGGCGCAGACGCTGCTGGTACTGCCGACGACACTGAACGTTCTCGCCGGTGGGCTGGTGGTCGTGCTCGGCTTCCATGAGCTGCTGCACGGACAGATCAGCGTCGGCACGCTGGTGGCGGTACAGATGATCATGGGGAGTCTGCTGCTCCAGATCACCATCCTGGTCGGCGCCGGCGCAGATCTGATCACTGCCCGTGCCCAACAGGCGCTCGTCGACGATGTCCTCGACGCCGAACCGGACCCGGCGCTGACCCCCATCCTGGCC
>NZ_CAUVXG010000079.1:14958-17717 GCF_963555885.1 Protofrankia sp. Cr2 | reverse complement strand
GCCCCATGCCCCGCGCACCGCGCACCGCCGCTGCACACGACCACCGTTACACTGAAGATCAGATATTGCTCGGGCAGCCGAGGGGAGATCGGCATGACGGTCGTCCACCCGACGCCCCCGTTGTTGGTACAGCTGCCCGGACGAGCACTCACTTTGGACGACGTGACCCAGCTGGCCGCGGCCGACGAGCTCCATCGATACGAACTCGCCGAGGGGAACCTGCTGGTCATGCCGCCAGCCGACACCGAACACGCCACGTTGATCACACAGCTCGTGGTATGGCTGGTCACCAACGGTTATAGCCCCGACCGGGTGCTGGCCACGCCCGGTCTCCGGATCACCGAATCATCCAGTGGCCGTAGTCCCGACGTGCTCGTCCTGCGCCGCCCGGCCCCGCGGGGCACCGTGTGGATCGACCCGGCCGACACCCTGCTCGTGGTGGAGGTCGTCTCCCCGGGCTCGGAGAACCTGGACCGCACGATCAAACCGGGCGAGTACGCCCGCGCCGGTATCGCCCGGTTCTGGCGGATCGAACGGGACGGCGGTCCGGCGACAGCCCACATGTACGCGCTGGGTAGCGACGAGCGGGGCGAACCGGCCTACATCAGCCACCGGGCCACGCTGCTCGACGAGCTTCTCGCCACCGCACCGCCGCACCTGTCCTGACCAGCCGCCCAGATGGCGCCCACGGCCACAACTCTCCGGTGTGGATCAGCCTCAGCTGGACAGGGTTGCCCGTTCGGCGAAGACGCGCAGGAGCTCCCCGCCGAGCAGAGTCACGTCGCCTGCTCCGATGGTGAGCACCAGGTCGCCCGGACGCGCGAACGCCGCGACCCGGCCCGCCGCGGCTGACCAGGACGGCTCGTAGACGACCTGGTCAGCGGGCAGCGGCACGCAGGAGGCAATCGTCGCACCGCTGACCCCCGGGAGCTCCTGTTCCCCCGCGCCGAAGACATCCATGACCACCACGGCATCCGCGAGGCCCAGCGCGGTGCCGAACTCGGCGGCGAAGGCAACCGTCCGGCTGTAGAGGTGCGGCTGGAAAGCGACCACGACCCGGCCGCCCTCGGCGACGTCACGGGCGGTCCGCAACACTGCCATGATCTTTGTCGGATGGTTGGCGTAGTCGTCGACCACCCGGATGCCCTCGACGCTGCCCTTGGCCTCGAACCGGCGGCGGACGCCGGCGAACCCCGCCAGCCCCTCCAACAGGCCGGCCGCAGGCAGGCCGAGCTCCAGCCCGGCGGCCAGCGCACCGGCCGCGTTGAGCAGATTGTGCCGCCCGGGTACCCGCAGGGTCAGCTCGCCCAGTCGCCTGCCGCGGACGACCACTTCGCATGTGGAGCCGGTCGGCGAGACCATCGCGAGCTCCACCCGGACGTGGGCGTCCACCGACTCGCCATAGGTGGTGACCCGCGGTGTGTTCGAGCCGCCTTCGGAGTCCCGCAGCGCGGTGACGAGTCTGGCCGCGCCGGGGTCGTCCAGGCAGGCCACCACAAAGCCGTCCGGATCGACACCGTCGAGGAACCGCGCGAACGCGGTCTCGACGTTCTCGCGCTGACGGTAGTAGTCAAGATGATCGGCTTCCACATTGGTGACGAGCGCGCCGAATGGCTCTAGCAGCAGAAATCCGCCGTCGCTCTCATCGGCCTCAGCGATGAAGATCTCGCCCGAGCCGGCGTGCGCGTTGGAGCCAGCCTCATTGATGTCACTGCCGGTGACAAACGACGGGTCGGCGCCGCACGCCTGCATCGCGACGGTGGCCATCAGCGTGGTCGTCGTCTTCCCATGGGTACCGGCAACCGCGAGCCCACGAAATCCCTGCATCAGCGCGGCAAGCGCGGCGGCCCGGGAGACAACACGCAGGCCACGTCTTCTCGCCTCCTCGACCTCCGGATTTCCCGCTGGAATGGCCTGAGAGAAGATCAAAGTACGGGCGCCACCGAGATGGTTCGGATCATGACCAATCACCACGTGAGCCCCGAGCGCCCGAAGCGCGGCCAATCGGCGGGTGTCCCGGGCATCGCTTCCGGACACATCCGCGCCGCGTCGCAGCAACAGCCGGGCGAGGCCGCTCATACCGGCGCCGCCGATCCCCACGAGGTGAACACGGTCGAAGTTGTCCGGTAGCGCCCGAGCTGTCACAGGTGACATCTTGCCCCATCCATCGCCTCGGACCGGGTTCAGCGAGCCGCGTGGCGTGCCGGTTGCCGCCTGCGTGTAGCCGCAGCCTCACGAATCATCGACACGATCGCGTCCACGGCGTCGGGATGCCCGCAGCCGGCGCATGCCGCCGACATCTTCGCCAGCCGTTCCGACGAGGTGAGCAAGCCCAACAGCTCCGCACGCACCCATTCGGGGGAGAGCGCGGCATCGTCGATCAGCAGGCCGCCACCTGCCTCCACCGTCGCCAGGGCGTTGCGCCGCTGCTCACCGTTTCCGTGCGGGAGCGGCACGTAGGCGGCGGGCAGGCCGACCGCAGCCAGCTCCGCGCAGGTCATCGCGCCGGCACGACACAGCACCATGTCCGCCGCCGCATACGCGGACGCCATGTGATCGAGATAGGGCCGCACGACATAGGGCACGGGCAGGTCCGGTGGCAGCGCAGCAAGCACCGTGTCGACGTTCTTGGGCCCGGTCGCGTGCAGGACCTGGACCCCGCTCGCAGTGATCTCCCTGGCCACCGCACTGATCACGTCGTTGATACGCCGGGCTCCCTGCGAACCACCGAAGACCAGCAACGTCGGATGGCCCGGGTG
>NZ_CAUVXG010000079.1:0-14888 GCF_963555885.1 Protofrankia sp. Cr2 | reverse complement strand
CCACCCGGGCCGCCGTCGGCGACCGGTCGAGGTTCAGGATCTCCGGGCGCAGCGGGATGCCGGTGAGCCGGCCGCCGCGCAACGGAGTGTTCGGGTAGGAGACCGCCACAAACGGCGTGAACCGGGCGCCGATCCGGTTCGCCACACCTGGCACCGGGTTGGCCTCGTGGACGACGATCGGGATACCCGCCCGGCGCGCGGCCAGGTAGGCCGGGACGGACACGTACCCACCGAAACCGACGACCACGTCCGCGCGCACCCGCACCAGCGTCGCCGACGCCTGGCTGACGGCCCCGGCGAGCCTGCCGGGCACGGTGAGCAGGGATGGCGTGGGCTTGCGCGGCAGCGGCACCTTCGGGATCGTCACCAGCTCGTAGCCGCGGGCCGGCACAAGCCTCGCCTCCAGCCCGGACTCCGTCCCCAGGACGGTCAGGCGCAGCCTGGGGTCGGCGGTCCGCAGGGCGTCGGCGACGGCCAGCGCAGGTTCCACATGGCCCGCCGTGCCACCGCCGGCGAGCACCACACTCCTCAGCATCGTTCACGACGATGACACACCTCAATAGTGGATCACTCCCCGGGTACCGCCGCCACCCGTGTCAGGTCCTTGTCAGGCCCTCGACCCGAGGGCGGTGATCGCGGCGTCGGCCAGCCGGCGGGCGGCGAGCTCGAGGCGTTCCGGGGAACTGCCCGCAAACGACATCCGCATGGTCGCGGGATCGGGATTATGCACGGCGAACTGCGGGCCGGACACATATGTCACCCCGCGGCGGACCGCGGCGTCGAGCAGGTCGTCCGCGGACAGGCCCGGCGCGACGACGCGCCCCCAGACGAACAGCCCGCCGGCCGGGTCGTTGACCTCGACGACCCCCACCAGATGTTCGCTGACGGCGGCACGCAGGGCGTCGCATCGCAGCCCGTAGACGGCCGGCAAGGTCGCCAGGTGCGCGTCATACCAGCCCGCACGGCCGAGAAGCTCGATCAGGGCGTACTGCATCAGCGTCGAGGTATGCAGGTCAGACCAGCGCTTCGCGCGGCCCACCGCGTCGGCGAGCGCGCGCGGCACCACCACCCAACCGGCCCGGAGTCCCGGTCCGAGCGTCTTGGAAAATGACCCGATGGTGACTGTACGATCACTATAGGCCGCGATCGGCGGCACGGGATTCCCACTGAAGCGCAGTGCCGGGTACGGCTCGTCCTCGGCCACCACGAACCCGTACCGCTCGGCGAGGTCCGCGAGTTCGCGGCGCCGGACATCGGTGAGCGTAGCCCCGGTCGGATTGTGAAAGGTCGCGACCGTGTAGACGAGTTTGGGACGCTGCCCGCCGGCCAGTCGTTCGGCGAGCACGCCGACATCCATGCCGTCGTCGTCGACCGGGATCGCCAGGAACTCCGGCTGGTACATCTCCAGGCAGTGCAGCGAACCTGGGAAGACCGGCTCGTCGATGGCCACAAGATCGCCGGGGTCAAGCAGCGTGCGCGCGATGACGTCCAGGCCCTGCAGCCCACCGGTGGTCACCACGACCTGGCTCGGGTCGACCGGGCGCCCACGGTCGACCGACGCCCGGTCGGCGATCCAGGCGCGCAGCGCGGGAAGACCTTCGGCCGCCGAGTACTGCAGGGCGGCCGTCGCCAGCTTCGAGGTCGCCACCTGGCGCACGGCCTCGCCGATCTCTGCGGCGGGCAGTGTCTCCCCGGCCGGCAACCCACCGGCGAGCGAGATGACGTCACCGACCTCACCGAGTCGCAGTGGGTCACGCATAACCCACGTTCCGACCTCACCCATCCGGCGGGCGAGCGGAACCGGTCCCGGCAGGATCGCCTCAACCGACTCGCTGTCGCTCATCGCCGTCCACCACCCCTCTGAACCACTCCACCGTCAGCAACCCCGGCCTCCGGGCCTGCGAGAAAAACCATGATCGCACGCCCTTCGGCCCACGAGCCGGGCCTCCGTTCGCGGGAAGATACTCCGGAGAAAGCCGGCCGCGACAACGGCCCGGCCTTCTCCTTGCCTGGACATCGCGTTCGGCGCGGGTCAACGGCGTGCGGCTGCGGACATCCCGTCGGTGATGTCGCCCCCGTCGCCGGGGTCACCACCAGCAGGGCCACCACCACGGCGGTCACCACGACCGCTGTCACCCGATCCGCCCCTGACAACCCGCGTGCGGGACCAGAACCGGCGCCCGCCACCGGACGTGGCGTCACGTGCCTCCCGAGCCTCGCGTCGGGCCGCAGCCCTGGCGCTGAGCATCGCCGCCGCCGCCGGTTCGTGCCGGGCGAACGACAACAGCATCCCGACGGTGAGCATCGTGGGAACCAACGCGGAACCCCCGAAGGAGACCAGCGGAAGCGGGATGCCGGTGATCGGAAGCAGCCCCACCACGGCACCCATGTTGATCATCGCCTGACCGAGCAACCACCCCGTGGCGGATGCGGCGGCGAGCTGGATGAACGGGTCTGCCGTGCGATGGGCGACCCGGATACCGGCGAACCCGAGAACGGCGAACAGGATGACGACGACCAGCGTGCCGAGCAGGCCCAGCTCCTCACCGACGATGGCGAGGATGAAGTCGGTGTGGGCGTTGGGCAACAGCCCCGGCCACTTCTCCCGAGACGCGCCGAGTCCCTCCCCCCACCAGCCTCCCGAGGCCAGCGCGTACAGGCCCTGGACCGCCTGGAAGCCGGTGTTGTGTGCGTCCGCGAACGGGTCACGGTAGGACAGCAGCCGTTCGAACCGGTACGGCTCCCGGACGGCCAGAACGGTGCCGGCCAGCAGAATCACACCGCTGATCGAGGCGAACACCCGCAGCGGGGTGCCGACCACCCACAAGAGGGTGAGCAGGACCACGAGCACCACGATCGTGGTCCCCATGTCCGGCTCAAGCATGATCAATATGCAGATCAGGAGCGCTCCGGGGACGAGCGGGACCAGCAGGTGCTTCCAGTTCCCCAGCAGCTTGCGTTTGCGCACCAGCAGATCCGCACCCCAGAGCACGAGGCCGAGCTTGGAGATCTCACTGGGTTGCAGCGTGTACGGTCCCAACTCGATCCACCGCTGGGCGCCGTTGATCGACTTTCCGAACTGTGGCGTCAGCACAACCACCAGCAGCACCAGCGAGACGATCATGAACGGATACGCCAGCACCCGGAATACCCGCATGGGCAGCCGGCTGGCCAGCACCAGCAACGGCAGGCCGATGCCGACCCAGGTGGCCTGCCGCGCGAACACCGCGTAGGACGAACCCAGCTGGTCGAACGACCGCACGCTGGAGGCCGACAGCACCATGACCAGTCCGAGCAGCAACAGCAGCCCAGCCGAGGAAAGGAGCAGGTAGTAGGAGGCCAGTGGCCGAGCGAGTACCGGCACCCGGGTGTCGTCGGCCCCGTACACACCCGGCTCGGGCCCGCCGAGCGCGGGCGCCTCCCCCCCGGTCACCACGTCCCACTCCCCTGCTCGTCATGGAACACTCATGGAACGCGCCCACCGAGGCCATCGTCGTGCTCGCGCGGCTCGCCCGGGGACGCGCCTATCGTCCCCCACCGAATAGTCCACGCCGCCAGCCTGTCGGGCGCCGACCATCGCGGGTGTGTCGGGCACGAGCCTGCCCGACTGCGGTCCCCGGCCGGCTAAGTGGTCGGTAATACGGAGTGGTCGGTAATACGAAGTGGTCGGTAATACGGAGTGGTCGACAATACGGAGCCGGATGCCAACGTACGGTATCAGATCGGTAATTATCGCCGCAGCAAGCCCCTGACGAGGTTCTCGGACGAGACTGAACCATGTCCCAAAACCAGGTGGTCCAGATGCTGCGAGACGCTGTCGGTGACGCCCGTGTGCTGACCGACCCGGAGGTCATGGCCGGCTACGTCCAGGACTGGACCGGACGATTCGTCGGGCGGACGTGTGCTGTCGTGCGTCCGGTGGACACCGCGCAGGTGGCTGCCATCGTCAAGGCCTGCGCACACCATGAGGTTGCGCTGGTGCCGCAGGGCGGCAATACCGGGCTCGTCGGCGGCGGCGTCCCGACACGTGGGGAGGTCGTGCTCAGTCTGCGCGGGCTCGGCGAGCCCCTGTGGATCGACGCCGCCGCGGGCCAGGCCACTGTCGGGGCCGGTGTCCCGGTCGGTGTGCTGCGCGCGGAGGCGTCCGCGGCGGGCCTGGCCTACGGCGTGGACCTTGCCAGTCGTGACTCCGCCACGATCGGCGGCACCGTTGCCACGAACGCCGGTGGCCTGCGGGTACTGCGCTACGGGGACACCAGGGCACAGCTGCTCGGAGTGGAAGCGGTGCTCGGCGACGGCAGCGTGGTCTCCCATCTCACCGGCCTGTCCAGGGACAACACCGGCTACCACCTGCCATCGTTGCTCGCCGGCAGCGAAGGTACCCTCGGTGTCGTCACCGCGGTCCGGGTCCGGCTTGTGCCGGCCACCCGGGCACGGGCGGTGGGTCTGCTGGGGCTCGCATCCGTGCCCGACGCGGTCGCGGTGGCATCCCTGCTGCGCAACAATCTGCCCGGGTTGGCCGCGGCCGAACTCATGCTGGCCACGGGTCTCGATCTTGTGGCGGAAACATGCAACCTACCCCGACCGCTGCGTGGGACGCATGTGGCCTACCTCCTCGTCGAGGTCGGCGGGGACACCGCGGACGGGGAGACACCTCTCAACACGTTGGCGGAGGCGGTCGCAGGTCTGGCGGGCGTCAGGGACGCCGCCCTCGCCGGTGACCCACGTGGCTGCCAGGCACTGTGGTCCTTCCGGGAACGGCATCCCGAGTCGATCAACACCCGTGGAACGCCGGTGAAGATGGACGTCACCCTGCCGCTCGCCGGCCTGCCCACGTTCGTCGAGGCCGTGCCCGCCACCGTCACGGGCATTGCGCCGCAGGCGAGGACATGGCTGTTCGGGCATGTCGCCGAGGGCAACGTGCATGTCAACGTCACCGGCGTGGGATCCGCCGGGGAGCGGGTGGAAGACGGCGTGTTCCGGCTCGTCGCCGCCAGCGGTGGCAGCATCAGCACCGAGCACGGGATCGGCACGGCAAAACGGCGCTGGCTCCCACTCAACCGCTCACCGGTCGAGATCGCCATGTTTCGGCGGATCAAGCAGGCCCTTGACCCGGTGGGCATTCTCAACCCGAATGTTCTGATTCCTCCGGATCTATCCTGATCCCTGCTTTCGTCCATTACTACGTAAAGTAGCCGTCATACGGTACGGCAGGTGTGCATGGCGAGCGCGAAGGCGGCGCCACGCTCGCGGTAGTCACGAAAACGTCCGAAGCTCGGCGCCGCGGGCGACAGCAGGACGACGCCGTCGGGTCGTGCCCACCGGAACCCCTCGACCACGGCGGCCGCGAGGTCGGGCGTGTCCACTGTCGTGACATGTGGGCCGGCGCCGGCCTCGGTGACCTGACGGCGGATGTCGGGGCCGTTGTCCGGCACGGTGAGGATGAGCGTGTCCAGCATGCGGGTACGTAGGCCGACAGCCAGCGGCCGGTAGTCGATGCCACGACTCTGACCGCCCACGACCACGGCGATTCTGCGGTCGCCGAAGGCCTCGACCGCGGCGAGTGTCGGTAGGACGTTGGTGGACAGGCCATCGTCGACGAATGTGACGCCGTCGACTTCGCCGATCACCTGAAGCCGGCTGTCCAGCCCGGCGAACCCCCCGGCTGCGGTACGCAGCTTGTCGTCGTCGACCGCCTCGGGTACCCCCAGTGCCCGCAGGCAGGCGCCGGCTATCAGGGCGTTGCGTCGGTTGTGCAGACCCAGCAGGCCCAGTTGGCGGATCCATTCGCCGCCCGCGCCGCCGTCCGCCTCGCCGCCCGCGCCGCCGTCCGCCTCGCCGCCGTCCGCCTCGCCGTCGGCGCGCACCCATGCCACCCTCGGGCCGAGCAGGCCCCGGTGCGCGCGGATCAGGTCGCTGTCGCCGTTGGCGATGGTCAGATCGGCACCGGGTTGGGAGCAGGCGGAGAGCTTGTCCCGAAAGTACGTCTCCTGATCATTATCATGCCATGGCAGGTGATCGGGATGCAGCGAGGTGACGGCGACCACCGGCGGGGAGCATGCCAGGTCGGTCGCCTGGTAGCTGGACACCTCGATGATCCAGAAGTCGTAGTCGCCGCCAACCAGCGGATCATATGGCGGAACGCCGATGTTGCCCGCGACCAGGCACCGGTAGCCGAGCCGGGTCAACAGATGCCCGGCAACCGCTGACGTTGTGCTCTTGCCCTTGGTGCCGGTCACGCAGACCACCTTCGACCGGTCTGCATCGACGAGCCACAGCCCCACCCCGCCGACCACGGGGATACCGAGCCGCTCGAGGTGCCGCACGGTCTCGCCGTACCGCGAGATTCCAGGCGCCTTGATGACGATGTCACAACGGGTGAGAGCGCCGAGGCCGCCCTCGGCGGTCACCAGCAGCGGACGGCCCTCGATGTCGGTCCGCGCGCGGGCGTCGTCGACGAGCACCGGCTCGATCCCCCGCGCGAGGCAGGCGCGCAGGTTGGCCTCGCCCTCACGGCCCAGGCCGTAGAGACCGACCTCACGGCCGCACAGGTCAGACCAGGAGATCGTCGGGCGCATACCGGTCCGGAACGAAGTGTCGGCCGTGCGGGATGAGCAGCTCCTCAGGCGTGGGTTCCCCCGGTAGCGGACCGAGCGCGGCCAGTACGGGTGAAGCGCCGCGGTCACGGCGTCCGGTGGCGAGCAGGGTGGCTACCCGGCACTCGGTGACGTCGCCGACGCATTCCCAGGGCTTGCTGTCCGCGGACAGGCCCAGCAGGGCGCGGAAACGGCCCAGCAGCGCCATGTCAGCCAGTGGCTCACGTCCGGCGAAAACCCGCCGCAGCGTCGGCTCGTCCATGAACGGGGAAAGAATCAGATCGATGAAACAGCACTTGTCGCACTGCCCGCACCAGTGGTCCAGCCGCTGTGCGGGGTCGATGTGGAAGGCGCGGTTGCAGCTGCGGAAATGGTCGAAGTACTGCGGCAGCGCGGCGAACCGCCGGGCGATCCACAGTTCGGTGAACGGGCGCAGCAGGGAGAAGTACTCCGGCCGGCCCCCGAGAGTCTCGGCGAGGACCGACCGCAGGGCGGTCTCGAACGCCTCGCCCTTGGAGTACTGGTGATTGATGGAGCGGCCGTCGACCTCGATGGTTCCCACCGACGCCGACCACTCGTTGGACATCACCACCGCATCCCGCCCGTCCAGCGCGGCGGCCATCACGGCGATCGCCGAGAGAATCCCCGTGACCGGCACATGCCCGTTGAGGAAACCGAGCTCCGCCGAGCGCAGCACCTGGTTGTCGATGAGCCGCTCCGCCCGGACCACCGGCAGGCCGGTGGCACCAGCGGCCCGTTCAATGGCCTCGAACCGGTCACCGGGCTGGTTGACGACGAACAGGGCCGGGTCCTTGGACCTGGGCCGCACCAACTCCACGGTGACGATGGAGTCCACGCCACCCCCGAACGGAACCAGTGGCCGACCCTCGTCAGGACTGAACGCGACCGGCGCCTCCCGTGTCAGCCTCGGGCCGACGATCCGCAGCTCGGAGAGATCAAGATTGTTGCGGTAGGCGAACTCACCCAGGCCGTCGAGATAGAACTCCCGCAGGAAGGCACGCTCGACATCCGTGACCGCGGTGTCACCGAGATCGATGAGCGGCGGGGCCGCCGACTTGTAGTACGAAACCGCAGCCACCAGGAACACCAGCCGCGCCGCGGCGGCAACCGCGGGCTCGCCCCACGCACCACCGCCGGGGAACGTCACCTCTTCGCGGAACTCCCGCCCGTCGAGGCGGTAGCGGCACACGAGCCGGTCATGGGCAGGATCCATGTCGTAGCCGACATAACGGAAAACTTCCCCGCGCCGGGGCGACCCGTTCACAGGACGTCCTTCCCACGTAGTGCTCCGGGGACTACGGCCTCCGGGCGCGCGATCTGACGATCCTCGCGCGCCCTTTGGCCACTTAGTGCTCCGGGAACTGCGGCCTCCTGCGATGCGACAGAACCACGATCGCATCGCCTTTGGCCCCTTAGGCGGGCCACCGCGGCGAACCGCCCGCACGGGTTCTCGGCCCGGTGGCTGAAAAAGGGAGTGTCCGGACCGGTGCCAAGGCCGGTGCGGTGGATCTGGTTTTCCGGTACGCCCGCGGCAACCAGTTGCAGGGTGTTCGCGCCGGCCACGTCAAAGGTCCACTTTCCGAGGCCGTCGGGTCGCAGCACCGCGTCAGCGCGCCCGCCGAGGGCGGCCCGCACGGCGTCCACGACCTCTGCACCGACCTGGTAACGGTCAGGGGTGATCGAGGGGCCGACGCCGACGACGACGTTGCGCGGGTCACCGCCGAGGCGCCGCATGGCCGTCACCGCCGCGGGGGTGGCGCCGCGGACGGTCCCGCGCCAACCGGCGTGCACACACGCGAGCACCCCGGCCACCGGATCATGCAGGACGACCGGGACACAGTCCGCCGCCAGGACAGCCAGCACGAGTCCGGGAGTCGTCGTCACCAGCCCGTCGGTCAGCGGTATCGCGTCCGAGGCCGAGCGGGCGCCCCGACCGCGATGCTCGTGGGTCACGACAGCGACATTCGGACTGTGCGTCTGCGCGCAGAAGACGAAGTCGTCCAGGGTGGCGCCGAGTGCCGCGGCCGCTCTTACCCGGTTCGCCAGCACGGCGGCATTGTCGTCCCCGACCCGCAGGCTCAGATTGAGCGAGGTACAGCCACCGCCGGAAACCCCGCCGCCCCGGGTGGTGACGAAAACATCCACCAGCCGCTCGTCAAAGCCCGCCCAACACAGTACCTCCAGGCCGGACGTTGTTCGGCGAAGCCGCGACGTCGCCATGCCGGCGGTCATCTCCCGCGACCTCGCCAGCTGTCGGCTTTCAACGTCGGCAACCGCCCGTTCCAACTCGGCCGGTCACTGATGTCAATCACTGACCGGAAACCTCGGGCCGACACCGGTGAACAGCGCACTCCAGCAGTAAAGAGCACACCGGTAAACAGCGCCCGTCTCCCGGCGGCGCCCGGGGCCGCCCGTTTCGAGGATACACATCAGGAACCACCGTGCGAGAGGAACTCCGCGTAGAACAGGCCGAGCCCGAACGCCACGGCAAGGCCGGAGACAATCCAGAAACGGATGATTACGGTGGTCTCCGGCCACTCTGCCAGCTCGAAGTGATGATGGATCGGCGCCATGTTGAAGATTCGTCTCCGGGTGGCCTTGAAGAAGGCGACCTGGAGGATCACCGACAGCGTCTCGACAACAAAAAGCCCACCGAGGACGAACAGCAACAACTCGGTCCGGCTGACGATCGCCATACTCGCGAAGGCCCCGCCGAGCGCCAGTGAACCGGTGTCGCCCATGAATATCTTCGCCGGGCTGGCATTCCACCACAGAAACCCGAAACAGGCTCCCATGGCGGCGGCCGCGACAAGTGCCACGTCCAGCGGGTCGCGGACGAAGTAGCAGCCGTCCGGGGCTGCGCCACGTTGGCAGAGGTTACCGAACTGCCAGAAGGAGATCACCACATAGGCGCCGAACACCATCGCCGAGGTACCGGCGGCCAGGCCGTCCAGGCCGTCGGTGAGGTTCACCGCGTTCGACGTCGCCGCGATGATTATCCAGGCGAGCAACGGGAACCCGATCAGACCGATCGAGAAATCGGTGTCGCGGACGATCGAGATGAACGTCGACCCGGGCAGCAGGCCGTTGGCGTTCTTGAACCGGACCGCCAGCAGACCGAACGCCAGGGCCACCGCGGCCTGGCCGGCGAACTTCGTCCGCGCGGTGAGCCCGAGGCTGCGCTGCTTACGGATTTTGATGTAGTCGTCGAGGAAGCCGACCATACCCAGGCCGGTCATGACCAGCAGGACCAACAGTCCGGACGCGGTGAATCCGTTCATCGTGATCAGATGTGCAACGAAATAGCCGACCAGCGTCGCCAGGATGATGACCGTGCCACCCATCGTGGGGGTACCACGCTTGGTAAGATGACTTGACGGTCCGTCCTCGCGGATTTCCTGTCCGTAACCCCGCCGACGGAACAGCCGGATGACCGACGGTGTTCCCAGCAGCGACACCACCAGGGCCACCAGCGCGGCCACCAGTACGCCTCTCACCCGTGTGCACCCCGCTCGGCGGACCGAACGCCGTCCGTCGGCTCATCGGCGGTCAGCTCATCGGCGACCCGCTCGAGGCCGAACGCGCGGGACGCCTTCACCAGCACGACGTCACCCGGCGCCACCCGCTCCCGCAACAGCCCGCACGCCGCCTCGACGTCGGCGACCCAGACAGACTCCCCTGACCACGAACCCTCCAGTGACGCCCCTAGGTGTATCCGGCGAGCTTCGGCCCCCACCACGACCAGGTGTGGCACACCAAGGCGGACCACCAGCCGCCCGAGCGCGTCATGCTCGTCGTCCGTGGCCACGCCCAGCTCCCCCATGCCCCCGAGCACGGCCCAGGCCCGCCGGCCGCGGCTCATCTCGACCAAGGTCTTCAGCGCCGCCCGCATCGACTCCGGGTTGGCGTTATAGGCGTCGTTGACGACCGTGACACCGTTGCCCGTGACGGTGACCTCCATCCGCCACCGGCTGCGGGCCCGGGACCGGGACAACGCGGCCGCGGCGCGCTCCGGCGACAGCCCGAGACGGATCGCGACCGCCGCGGCGGCCAGCGCGTTCGCGACGTAGTGCGCGCCGACGAGGTTCAACGCGACAGGATGACGTTCACCGGCGGTGAGTAGGTCGAACCGTGCACGCCCGTTGTCGTCGACGCTGACGCGCCCGGCCCGTACATCGGCCCGCGCGCTCTCGCCGAACGTGATGACCTCGCCGCGGGCCTGAGCCGCCATCGCCGCGACCAGCGGGTCATCGATGTTCAGGACAGCGGCGGTGGACGCGGCCGCGGCGAGCTCCCCCTTGGCGCGGGCGATACCGGCACGCCCGTCCGCGTACTCGCCGACGTGCGCCGACCCGACGTTCAGGACGACGCCGACCTCAGGCCGGGCCAGTTCGCACAGTGCGGCGACATGGCCGAGGCCGCGGGCGCCCATCTCCAGCGCGACGAACCTGGTGGTGGGCTCCAGGCTCAGCAGGGTCAACGGCAGGCCGATCTCGTTGTTGAACGAACCGGGCGCGGCGACCGTGGGCCCGAGCTCACCCAGCAGATCGGCTAGAAGGTCCTTGGTGGTGGTCTTGCCCGACGATCCGGTCACGGCGACCACCGTTGCCGACGAGCGGTCGCGCACCGCGGCGGCGAGCGCAGCGAGTGCGACCGTGGGGTCGGGGACCACGACCGCCGGTACGCCGACCGGCCGTGCCGCCAGCACCGCGGTGGCGCCGGCCCGGACCGCATCCGCAGCGAAGTCGTGACCGTCGGCCCTGGCACCGACCATGGCGACGAACAACGCGCCGGTGCCGACCTGGCGTGAATCGATCACAACGCCGGTGACCAGTGCGGCCGAGTCGGGCACGACATCGAGCCGACCACCGACGACGGCCGCGACGTCGCGCAGGCAGAGCGCTATCACCTGTGGACGCCCCTCCCGCCGGTGCTCTGTTGCGATCCGGCATCGGCACCGGCACCGGCACCGGCCAGCTCGGCCCGCAGCACGTCCCGATCGTCGAAGGGCGTCACAGCGCCGTCCCGCTCCTGCCCGCTCTCGTGTCCCTTGCCGGCCACGACGACCGCGTCCGCCGGCCCGGCCAGGCTCACCGCGAGACGGATCGCCGCGGCACGGTCGACCTCGACCAGCACATCGCCACGGGCGCCGGAGGGCACCGTCGTCCCCCCGGCACACATCTGAGCAATGATCACTTCCGGATCCTCCGACCGGGGATTGTCACTGGTGAAGATCGCGACATCGGCGCCGCTGACCGCAGCCGCTCCCATCAGGGGGCGCTTGCCACGATCGCGGTCGCCGCCACATCCGAGCACGAGGATCACGCGCCCGCCGACCAGCGGTCGCACGGTTGCCAGCAGCGTCGCCACCGCGTCCGGCGTGTGGGCGTAGTCGACGAGACTGACGAACGGCTGGCCGGCGTCGATCCGCTCCATCCGGCCCGGCACGCCGGCCAGGCTCGCAAGCCCGGCGGCGGCGGTGTCGGCCCCCACCCCGGTGGCGACGAGCAGCGCCAGCGCCACCAGGGTGTTGCTGACGTTGAAGGCACCGGGCAGCGCGATGCGTACCTCGACGTCCACGCCATCGGGGCCGTGCGCGCGGAACGTGGTTCCCATGGTACCGGCGCGGACGTCCAGCGCACGCCACTGTGCGTCGGCATTGCGACCACAGGTCACCGCATCCGGGACGGCGGCGGCGAGCCTGCGCCCCCAGGAGGTGTCGGTGTCGATGACCGATACCCCGGTCCGTCCGCGAGCGAACAGGGCGGCCTTCGTCGCGAAGTAGGCCTCCATGGACGGGTGGAAGTCAAGATGGTCCTGGCTGAGGTTGGTGAAGGCCGCGCCCGCGAACCGGATCCCACCGACCCGGTGCAGGGCGATGGCGTGGCTGGAGACCTCCATCGCCGCCGCGGTAACGCCTTGTTCGACCATGACCGCGAGCAGCCCCTGCAGGTCGGTCGCCTCCGGGGTGGTGCGCACCGACGGGACCGCAGCACCGGCCACCAGCGTCGAGACGGTGCCGAGCAGCCCCGTTGTGTGGCCGGCGGCACGCAGCCCGGCCTCCAGCAGGTATGCCACGGTTGTCTTGCCGTTTGTTCCGGTGACACCCAGCAGTGTCAGGGACCGTGACGGATCGCCGTAGACCCACGACGCGACCGTTCCCAGTACCGCGCGTGGGTCGGCGCAGACAAGCACGGGTACCCGCGCGCTCCCGGCCGGGAGTCGGGCGATGCGGTCGGCGCCGGCCGGGTTGGTGAGCACGGCCACGGCACCGGTCGCGAGCGCCTGCTCGACGAAGGCGGCACCGTGCAGGTGGGCACCCGGCAGCGCCGCGTAGAGGTCGCCGGGCCGCACAGCCCGCGAGTCGTGGGTGATGCCGCGGACAACGACCCCCTCGGTCGGGCCGCCGGCCAGAACGAGATCGGCGCATCGGGACGTCAGGTCGGTGAGCGCCCGCGCCGGCGGGGCAACCGGACGCAACACCGGTGAGGTCACGTCGACGACCCTAGTATCCAGCCGCCCCAGGCCCGCGACCGGTCAACGCCTGGCATCGCGGTCGAGGATGAACCTGGGTGCTGTTGTGCCAGGCGGGGGCACTGCGAGGGTCGCCAGGACAAAGGTCATCACCTTCTGGAACACCGGCGCGGCGACCGTCCCGCCGAAATGGCCGTCCCGGGGGTTGTCGAGCACCACCTCCACGACCGCTCTGGGCTGGTCCGCGGGGGCGAAACCCACGAACGAGGCGACATAACCGTTGTAGTGACCGGACGGGCCGGGCCGCTGGGCTGTTCCGGTCTTGCCCGCGACGCGGTACCCGTCGACGGCAGCCAACGGCGCGGTCCCCGAGTCGGTGGCCACCGCTTCCAACATCTGCGAGAGGGTCGTGGCGGTTCCCGTGCTGATCACCCGGGTGCCGGGGTCCCGGGGCGTGGTGTGCACCACCCCGTCCGGTGAGGTGGTGCTGTCCACCAGGCGGGGCGAGACCCGGACCCCGCCGTTGGCGATGGTCGCGTAGACCGCCGCCATCTGGAGCGCGGTCGCGGACATGCCCTGTCCGTAGGGGATCGTGGCCGCCTGCTGGACGTCCCAGGCCGATGACGCTTTGAGGATGCCCGCGCTCTCACCCGGGAACCGCAGGCCCGTCCTGGACCCGAGCCCGAACGCGCGCAGCGCGGTTTCCAGGTTGGCCGAACCGACCCTGCTCGCGATCTGAATCGTCCCGAGGTTGCTGGACCGGGCCAACACCCCGGCCGCAGTGAGGTGCTCGACACCGTGCGTTTCCGCATCGGTGAAGGTCTGACCCGCGATGCGCATGCTCGAGGGCACCGTCACGGGTGTCTCTGGTGAGATGAGGCCGCGGTCCAGCGCCGCGGCCATAGTGATCACCTTGTTGACGCTGCCGGGCTCGTAGACATCCTGGGTGGCGCGGTTCTTCAGCGTCGACGGGTCTGCGCTGGCGAGCTTGTTGGGATCGTAGTCGGGCGCATCGGCCATCGCCAGGATGTCGCCGGTGCCCGGGACCATGACCACGACGGTTCCGCCATCAGCCTGGGTAGCGCGCACCGCTTCGGCGAGCGCCGCCTGCGCAGCCCACTGGATGTCGCGGTCAAGGGTGAGCCGCACGCTCGAACCGGGCACCGGATCGGACTCCCGGCTCGCCGCGGACGGGATGGGCCGACCCGCCGGATCCATCTCGACGCGGCGCGACCCGTCGATCCCACGCAGCACCCGGTCATAGGCACCTTCGATGCCGCCACCGCCCGTGAGGACATCGTTGTCACCAACCGTGGTGAAGCCCACAACATTGGCGGCGAGCGAGCCGGACGGGTACAGCCGACGGCGCTCCTCCAGGACCCCGACGCCGGGAAGCTCGAGTTTGACGACCGTCGTGCCCGCGGCCGGGTCGAGCCCACGGGCGAGGTAGACGAAGCGTCCGCCGCTCTTGAGCTTGGCCATCAGGGTGTCCGCGGGCACCGCGAGGATGGGCGCGAGCACATTCGCGACGGCATGAGGGTCGGTGACGTTACGTGGGTTCGCGTACACCGAACGCGCGTCGACGTCCCGTGCCAGGATCGCGCCACCGCGATCGGTGATGACACCACGGGCCGCGGGCAGCGCCACGTTGTGCAGCCGCCCCTGCTCGGCACGTTTGGCATAGGTGGACGCTTGGAACGCCTGCAGCTGTGTCAGTCGGCCGGCGAGCACTATCAGTAGCGAACAGAGGATGACGACCGCGGTCCGGAGCCTGCGGCGTGGGTTACCCAGTCGCAT
>NZ_CAUVXG010000078.1:0-18245 GCF_963555885.1 Protofrankia sp. Cr2 | reverse complement strand
CACCGCGCCACCCTCACCAGCCACACCGACTCGGTGTTCGCGGTTGCGCTGACTCCAGAGGGGCACACTGCTCTAACCGGCAGCTGGGATGACACTACGATCTTGTGGAATCTACGTGGCCTGCCCCAGCTTCTCACTCGTCGTACTGATCAAGCCTGCGCGGCAGCCGGCGGCGGCCTCACCCCCACCGAGTGGGACCGTTACATCGCTGCCCTTCCATACAGGAAGACCTGCGACAGGTAACCCGCCCGAGCTGGGGACGTCACTCTCCGCTGGACGATCGGCTGGCAGATCGGCGCCCCCATGCTGATCCATCAGGTTTCCCGGGGCCTGTCCCGTGCCGTGAACAACCTCGCGGTCCAAGCCCTCTTCGCCACCTACGCCCAGAACAAGAGCATCGTCGATCATGCCGCTGTCCGTGCCGCGGTCACCGAGGTCACGACAGAGTGAGCATCACCGCGACAGCCTGAGCACACAGCCCTGCCGGCCACCCGCTGGCGGGGCCTTTCACTGTCCCGGCCATGCCCACCATGAACGACGCCGTCCTGGACACCCAGCGTGGCACACCTCCCGGCCACGAACCCGAAGGTCAACGCGGTGTGGATGTGGGCGGCGATCCTCGCCGGCTGCCTGTTGACCCTGCTGCAGTCGCTGACCGGCCTCGACCAGCGCCGAGGACGCGCGCACGGCGACTGGCTGCGCCACGAGGTCCTCACCGTCCCGGGCCGGGTCGTCCGCCACGCCCGCGGCCTGCACGTAAGGCGCGCTGCGGCGACACTCCAAGGTGATCGACATTCATCTGGAATGGCGGCGGATACGACGTCGCACTGCGACGGCCAATGCATCAAATGGGTGTTCGGCCGCTACTGTTGCTACGAGCGTGTCGCCCCGCGCGCCGGCGAGGTCGGTGACCGTCGAGCGGGACAGCGCCGGCAAGGCACGCTGCAAGAAAGATGCCACTGACGTCCCGGGGGACCAGGATGACCGAGAAGATCTTCATCAGCCACTCAAGCACAGACGCCGCGGCAGCGTTGAGGCTGGCGGAGGACCTCAGACGGTCAGGGCTCAACGTATGGCTGGACCAGTGGGAGATCGGCGTCGGGCAGGGCATTACGCAGACCATCCAGCGGGGGCTCGCCGACGCGAGGTACCTTGCGCTCTGGCTGACCCGCGCAAGCGTCCAGTCTGGTTGGGTCGAGACGGAATGGCAGACCAAGTTCTCAGCGGCGGTCGCGTCCCGGTCCACAGTCGTCCTCCCCCTGCTGGCCGAGGACTGCGACATACCACTCTTGTTACAGGACAAGAAGTACGCCGACTTTCGGCACGGATACACGGCCGGGCTGGCTGAGCTCTTGAAGGTCGTGGGCCTGCGGGACTGGCAGAGCCCCCTCGGGATGAAATTCACGCTCATTGCTCCGGGGACCTTTACGATGGGGTCGGAGAACGGCGAGGAGAACGAGCGTCCCGCCCACCCGGAGAAAATCGACTGGCCGTTTTATATGAGTGCGTACGCCGTCACCCAGAAGGAATGGCGAGAGGTGATGGGCACCGAGCCCTGGAAGGGTGAACGCAAGGTTCGGGAAGGCGAGAACTATCCGGCTGTCAACGTGACCTGGCATGACTGCGAGAATTTCGTGACCCGCCTCAGTAGTGCAGACAACGCTAACTCTTACTACCTCCCCACCGAGAGGGAGTGGGAGTACTCTGCGCGCGCCGGAACCACGACCGACTTCAGCTTCGGCGACGACGAACGGGACATGCGCTTCTTCGGCTGGTACCGGGACCTCACCCAAAATGCCGAAGAGTATGCACATGAAGTAGGCGCCAAGCGGCCGAATCCATGGGACCTGTACGACATGCACGGGAATATCTGGGAGTGGACGGCCGACTGGTATTACGGTTCCTATCGGGCCGAGAGGAAGCTCGAGCCGGTGGAGAAGGTACTTCGCGGCGGCGGCTGGGACTACCCTGCGTACGGGGCGCGTTCGGCATTTCGCAACCACCTGCTCTCCACGCGGTCGAACTACGTCATAGGGTTCCGCCTGATTCGTCGACCAAACGCGTAAGACGCCACTGAGCCTGGATGCACCGTCCGATTTACCCGTTCAGGGCGTGTTGAACGAGGAAATGCCCTCTGAGGTGACCTGGCCTGACAGCAGGGGGCGGGGGTCCGTCCTTAGGTCGGTCCGGGCACGGTGTAGGGATCAGGTTTGGATGAGCATTCGGGCTCGTACTTGAGCACTGTACGACCAGTGAGCGGGGTACTTGAGCATTTACGCGTCCCGGTCACTGTCTGTGATTCCCGCGGGAAGTCGCGGTTCACGAGAGCAGGCTGCCGGATCGTGCCGGTCTCCCGGACGTTTCCGATCGCAACACGGCCGACTCCCCGCAGGCCACCGGGGCGGCCTTCACGCGACTCCCGGCGATTCGTGGAACCGTTGGCCGTGCAACTGCTGGTGGGACTGTGACAGTGGTTGGCCGGCGAGCCGGGCGGTGATGCCGGCGTTGAAGTTGGGGCATTGCGTGATGTCCTCGTGGGGGCAGCGCAGCCCGTGCCTGATGGCCTCGCGGGCGGCCTGCGCCCCGGCGATCTGCTCGTCGAGTTCCGCGAGCTTGCGCTGTGCGAGCTGCCTCCAGCCAGGCGTGCCGTCGCGCGGTGCCATGAGGGCTTTTTGCTCGGCGAGGGTGAACCCCGCGTCGCTGTAGAGCAGGATGGCGGCCACGAGCCTGGCCGCCGATTCGGGGTAGCGGCGCTGCCCGGAGATCCTGACCGGCGGGGGGAGCAGGCCGAGTTCCTCGTAGTACCGCAGGGCCGAGGTGGTGACTCCCGCGCAGCGTGCTAGCTCGCCGATGGTGAGCAGGCCGCCGGGCATCTTGACTTCAGGTGCACTTGAAGCCGTTGACTGCCGGCCATGGGAACACGACATGAGGGAAGCATGCCACCACGGGCAGTGAAGCGGGCAGTGACCGCGGCCGTCGAGTACGGGGTCGCGCGTGCCGGGATAGCCGCCGTGCGCGCCCTGGACCGCGACGTCATCGGCCAGGGCCATCATCCCCAGGGCGCGGCCGGGAGCGTGACCGGCTGGGTGTTCGCCCACCGCCCGTCCAACCGGCAGCGCAACCGCTGGGTGGTCTCGCTGCTCGGTGTGCAGCCCGCCGACCAGGTCCTTGAGATCGGCTTCGGTCCCGGCCTGGCGGTCGCGGAACTGGTCCGCGCCGGCGCAGATCACGTGTACGGCATCGACCATTCCGGTGTGATGCTCCGGCAGGCGTCCAGGCGCAACGCTGCCGCTATCCGGGCCGGGCGGGTCACCCTGATGAGGACCTCGGTCGATCAGATTCCGCCCGCTCTCGATGGTCCCTTCGAGGCCATCCTCGCCGTCAACTCCCTCGGGTTCTGGCCCGCGCCGGCCGAGCGGCTCGCCGAACTGCGCCGGCGACTCGCGCCCAGCGGGCGCGTTGCCATCGCGTCCCAGCCCCGCTGCCCCGGAGCTACGGCGGACACGTCCCGCAAGGCCGCCGACGAACTCGAAGACCTGCTGAGAGACGCCGGCTTCACGCAGATGAGGACCGAGACCCTCCGCCTCAGCCCGCCGGTGGTCTGCGTCCTCGCCGCCAGCCCAGCCCTGGACACCAGTCACACACCGTAAATATGATCGCGGCACCTAATGCTCAACTACCCGAACCGGCCCTGCCTGAACATTGGCGGAATCAGGTGGTCGGAGCGACACCCTGACGCCCCGCTTGACCTAGGCACCTCGCGGGGCCCATCGGGCCGAGTCGGGGTGGGACGGCGCTCCGCCCGATCCACCAGACAGCCAACTACCTACCGCGACGAATCGTTACACGGAAAGGCTCGCCGTCACTCGGGGCCGAGTGTGGTGAGCAATGCGGTTAGCGCGGTCCTCTCTCCGTTCGTGTTAGGACTCGTTGCTCGGAGCGCGCGCAGCACCGTATCGATCTTGCCGTCAATCTTGGTCCAAGTAGCTTTGTCCTTCGGTTTCAGGCGCGCTTCGGCCTTGTCCCACTCGGTTTCGAGATCAGCGATGCGGGCCGTAGCACCGGACTGGTTGTCGGCGTTCAGGAGATCCAGCGTGTCCTGCGTGATTTTTCGGAACTTCGAGAGGTCTCCGAGGGGCGAGCGCTGCGCTGACTGGCTTTCGCCGGGGACCGACTGCGCTGTCTGGCTTTCGCCGGGGACCGACTGCGCTGTCTGGCTTTCGCCTGGGATCGGCTGTGCTGTCTGGCTTCCGCCGGGGACCGACTGCGCGACGGGAACCGGGTCTGACGTGTCTTCTTGAAGCGCGGACTTACGCAAGTAGTA
This sequence comes from Protofrankia sp. Cr2, assembly GCF_963555885.1. Lineage (NCBI taxonomy): Bacteria > Bacillati > Actinomycetota > Actinomycetes > Frankiales > Frankiaceae > Protofrankia > Protofrankia sp. Cr2. Next base: position 13,921 of record NZ_CAUVXG010000078.1, on the reverse strand, counting down.
TCCCGTCCCTGCGGCGACGAGGACAAGCGTCACGACGACGACTGTTTGCCACAAACCTCCTCGTGCTATGGCCTCGTCAGTGTCACCGGCAGACGCACTCGGGATGACATCGGCTTTCGTCACCGAGAAATAAGCGACGATGCCGAGAATTCCGGCCGTGAAGATGAGGCTCGTCACCGTCGCACCCAGACCCAGTCCGCCCTCTCCCGGCGACTGAGAGAGGTAGTCACCGATCGACGCTCCAAGCGGGCGGGTCATGATATAGATGATCCAGAAGGAAAGAACCGGGTTGAGTCCGAATCGCCACCCAACCGCAAAGATGGCGATCAGCGATACCACGATGATTCCCGTCATCAGGTAGCCGATCCCGAGCACCTCGGCCATGAGATCGCCGGTTGCCGTACCGAGCGCGAAAGTGACGAGAATCGTAAGCCAGTAGAACGCTTCTCGTCGTCTGGTGAAGATGGAATGAATGGAGAGCGTCTTCTCGGTCAGGTACCACATGAGGAAGGCGAGAACAAGAAGAACGCCGAAGATCAGAGTACTTGTTTCGAGTGGCACGCCGGCACTGTCCGTGAGATTGTCAGTCACCAATGTGCCGAAGACGCTCACGAGCGCTACCGTCAGCCAGTATTTGCTCGGTATGTACCGATGCGCCCTGAATTGGAAGATCAGAGCGACGACGAGCAGGGCGCCTGTGACGACGGACGTACCGGTCAGGCCAAGGTTCAGGTTGACGTTGAGGAAGTCGGCGGCGGATTCACCAACTGTCGTGCAGAGCACTTTGATGATCCAGAAGTAGATGGTAACTTCTGGGACTTTGCTGAAGAACTGCCGGCTCGGCGCGCGGGTGCCTTGCGGAGCCATTGGGGCATACTGCGAAGTCATAGAGCTCTTTCTCGTTCTCGGTTCGTCTGCCGCAGCGGCTGATTGGATGGACGGGCATCGACTCGTGACAACGTGTCTATTTACGGGTCAGGGTCCCGGCAAAGCCGTCCTTCGAGGTTTCGCGGTTGATGGGAGGTGGCGCCTGTGCGGAAGTCGGCTGCGGTCTCCTAGACGGTGGTGGCCATCACGTTGACGACTCAGAACCAGATGGTGACCTCGGGACCTTGTTGAGCATCTGTCGGCCCCGCAACGATGCCGGGGCGCTGTAGCCGTTCACGGCGAGGCGCGTAGGAGCCGTCATGCCGCCATGGTGGCCCAGGATGCCTGAACAACTCCTGACCACGCGGCGGTCAGAGGCATATCACGTCCCGGGCAGCGACAGTTCGACAGTCGCGCCGGGCCCGCCGTCGAGGGCCCGTACGCTGCCGCCGGCAGCGGCCGCGAGGCGGTGGACCAGCGCCAATCCGAGCCCCGCCCCGTCGTGGCCGTCGTGCGGGTCCGCGCGCCAGCCCGGCTCGAACAGGTGCGCCGCCGCGTCGGCACCGAGCCCGGGCCCGTCGTCCCGGATGTCGATGCGGACCTGGCCAGCGACGATCCGTGCCACCACGCGCACCTGGGTGTGTGCGTAGCGACGGGTGTTGTCCAGCACCGGCGACAACATCCGCTCGAGCATGCCGGCATCCACCCCCGCAAGCGTGCCGGCGGGCACCGACACCACCAGCTCCGGCGGGGCGCTCCACCGACTGGCAAGTCCTTGCACCACCTCGCCGACGTCGCACCGGCCGGGCAGCCCACCAGCGCTCGTGCGGGCGGCGGCCATAAGGGTGTCGAGGATGACCGTCATCCGGTTCGCCGCGTCGGCGACCGAGGGCAGAGCCCGGTCGAACTCGGCCGCGTCGCGTGGCCGGCTCTGCAACAGGCTGATCTCGGCGATCATGGCGGCCAGCGGGGTGCGCAGCTCGTGCGACAGATGATCGCTGAACGCCTGCTCGTGGCGCAGAACCGAGCTGACCCGGTCCAGGAGACTGTCGAGCGTCGCGGCGAGCCGGTCGAGTTCGGCCGGTCTGGGCGCGGCTCCGAACCGGTGGTCGGCGGCATCCGCGCTCCATCGGCCTGCCTGCTCGGTCATCTCCTCGACCGGGCGCAACGCCCGGTCGGTGCTGACCCGTACCACCAGGTATACGCCGACGAGCAGCAGTAGGGCCAGCAGCACGCTGCCGACGACGGCGATCTTCTCGGTCTGCCGGTAGGGGGTCAGTGACAGGCTGACAACGACGGTAGCCGCCTGCTGGCCCTGTGACGTCACCGGCAGTGCGAACAGCCGGACCGGAGAGGCGCCACCCGTCGTTACTGTCCGCTCACCTACGCCTGTCAGGGCACTGGCCTGGCCCAGTAACGCGGCCCCGCCGGGTGGCTCCTCCACCGCCCGGCCACCCGCGAAGATCCACGTTCCGGTATCGATCGTGGTGTCGTCACGTACGTCATGGACGGAGACCGCACCGCTGGTGACGATCTCGACGGTGCTGGCGACAGCCTCTGCCCGGGTCCGTAGCACGGTGTCGGCCTGCTGCCGCAGCTGCGCACCGAGCGCGGCATTGAACGCCACGGTCAGCACCGCGAGCCAGCCTGCGGTGGCCACGACCGCCACCGCCGCGATCCGGCCCCGCAGCGTCGAGGGCCTTCTCATGTGAACTGGTACCCGACGCCATGGATGGTCGTGATTGCCCGCGAACCGTCCACCAGTGCCAGCTTGCGGCGAAGCCTCGCGACGTACTGGTCCAGGGTGTTGTCGTGGACGATCGCCCCTTTGGGCCAACCGGCGTCCACCAGCTCCCGCCGCCTTACCACCTCGCTGGGCGACGCCATCAACCGGGCAAGGATTCGGTACTCCGTCGGGGTCAGGCGCACGCTCGTGGTCGCGGCGGCCAGTGCATGGCCGCGCGGGTCCAGGCGCAGACCGCCAGACACCGAGGCGGGCGAGGGCCTGGCCCGCTTCAGCAGGCCCCCCAACCGGGCCACGAGCTCAGCGAAGTGGAACGGCTTCGCGACGTACTCGTCACCGCCGGCCGCGAAACCCGAAACGAGGTCGGTGATATTCCCCCTCGCGGTGAGGAACAGCACCGGGACGTACACACCACGCGCCCGCAGGGCCTGACACACGTCCCGGCCGTCGGAATCCGGCAGGCCCACGTCCATCACGACCACGTCGAAACCGCTGTCGTCGGTGAACCGTGACAGGGCGGACGACCCGTCGGCCACCGCGGTCACGACCGCGCCCTGTTCACGCAGGCCGCGGGCCAGGACGCCGCGCAACGCCGGGTCGTCCTCCACGACCAGCACCCGCGATCCCTCCACAGCCGCCAGTATGCATACGGCGCCGCCAGCGCAAGAGTAGGGACTGGAAGAACGACAGTTTGCGCCGTGGGGCGCTGCTGGACGGGCTCGGCGACACCGCCTGCGACAAAGGAAACCAGGAACGAGCCCGTACCTTCCTGACCCGTGCCGCCGACCTCTACGACGCCCTCGGCCTCACCGATCAGGCAGCAGCTGCCCGCCGAGGCATACCGCCCGCCTGCCAGGGCGGGAGTCCCGGTATCGGTCGTTTCCGGGACGACCGACGATCAAGCCCGCAGTCGCCCGAAATCCGTCCCGAAACCGCATGTCGCTCCCGGTGTTTCGGGACGGTATTCGGAATGATCGGCCGGCGCGTGAACCCACGCCTACCATGACGATCTATGGCAACTCCGTCCGGATCGGCTACGCTCGGGTCTCCACCCGCACCCTTGATCATCAGGCGCAGCTCGACGCGGTGGGTGACCGCGATCGCCCGCCACATGAAGACCGGCCGGTCCACGTTGTACCGGGCACTGCCATCTGCTGCGGTGTTGGCGGCTACGGACAACACCCAGGGCCTCGGCAAGGTCGCACAAGGTAATGATCAGTTGCACCGGGTAGCGGTGCCGCCGCCCGGTCTGGGTACGTCCGTGCCGGGGTGATTCGCGTCCGCCTTGCCCGGCTGACCGACACATCGCCATCCACGGCAAACATCACGTGGGACCTTTTTCCTGGCGGGCGGAGAGTCGATCCAGAAAACCTGCAACGCACCGTCGGCGCACGCACTACCGAAACCGAATTGGCAGGACCCGGTCCTGCTGTTGCGAAAAGCGTGGCCTCCTGTTCGGGATAATGAAAGCGCGACCAAACAAAATCCGAAACAGAAGGCCATCGCATGTCATCATGCCAGACCGGCGCCGCCGTGTCGAGCGGGCCGACCCCAGCCGACCAGGAAAACATCGGCGGCATCCTTGCGATGCTGGGCCAGGTAGCCGATTTCTGCAAGCCGCGCGGGAAGATCTACGAGCTGCATTTCGTGCTCGCCGTCGCGGTCATAGCCACGCTCGCGGGCGCTACCAGTTTCCGCGAGATCGGCAGCCACGCGCCCGACATTCCCCAGGACCTGCTCGCGCGGATCGGCGCACCCTACAGCTACTTCAAGCAGCGTTTCGTCGCGCCCAGCGAGTCCATTATCCGCCGTGTTCTCGAGGAAATAGACGCGGCCGCGCTCGACCTCGCCGTCGGCGCGTGGCTGTTCCAACGAGCAACCCGAGACGACAACGGCGATCTTGTGATCGCTCTCGACGGCAAGGTGCTGCGCGGGGCCTGGACCGACGAGAACCAGCAGGTCACCCTGTTCTCAGCCATGTTCCACCGGGAGGGTGTCGTCGTCGCCCAGACTCAGGTACCCAGCGGTACCAACGAGATCACCCAGGTCGAGAACCTGTTGGAGAACATCACCACCATTCCAGGCCGGACCATCGTCACCCTGGATGCGGCCCACGCCCAGCGGGAGACCGCGCGCTACCTTCAGGCGCGGCATCGACTACGTGATGAATGTAAAGGGGAACCAGCAGACCCTTCTCGCCCAGGTCTTTGCCCGATGTCTTCCACTCATCAAGGAAGACCCCGGAAGTGTGGTCGAAGAACGCTCCCACGGACGGATCAGGCGCTGGACCACCTGGACCACGGCCGCCGACGGTATCGATTTCCCGAACGCCGCCACCGTCGCCGTCATCCGCCGGGAAGAGTTCGACCTCGCGGGCGCCCGAATCACGAAGGAATACGCTTTCATCATCACCAGCCTGTGCGGTCACCGCGCGTCCGCGGAGGCGATCCACACCCACGTCCGTCAACATTGGGGAATCGAGAACCGGGTGCATTACGTCCGTGACACCACGTGGCGCGAGGACGCCAATCAGGCCTACACAGGAAACGGCCCGCGCACTTTCGCTATCCTGCGTAACCTCGCCCTCAGTCTCTTCCGCCTCCACGGCGTTACAAAAATCAAGGAGACAACCGAGTTCATCGCCCGCGACCGCAACCGGGCACTCGCCTTCCTCGTAACCTAACGCAATAGATCGCTACTTAGCGCGATCTTGTCGAGGCCCTGGACTTGTGGGGCTCGTCACGGCGCAGCCGGGTACGGCCGTCCGTCCATAGGCGCGGGGACGATTCCCATCCATGCGCTCCACCGCCTGGGAGCTGCTTTACGATCAGGGATGGACGGCGTTTTCGGCGATTTCGAACAGTTCGTTGACATCGTGTCCGGCTTTCAGCGCGCACGCGGCGGCCATGGCCAGCAGGAGCAGCGGTACGACGGCGGGTGCCCAGCGCCCTCGGGGCGGCGGTGCCAGTAACGCCTCGATCCGGGCGGAGACCTGCCCGTCGGTGAAACCCGCTGCGGTGAGGGCGCTGTCGTGCCGGGCGAGGGCAGCGCGGGCGACGGCCTGCGCGGTCAGGCGCCGATCGCCGGTCGCGGCAGCGGCCGTCTCGTCCGCCCACCGTTCCAGGGCCTGGTCGCAGGCAGCCACCAGCGGCCGGGTCAGCGGGCAGGCTGCGGCGGCCAGCCGCACCGCGAACCGGAAGAGCCAGTGGGCGTGGTCAAGATGGCACCGTTCGTGGGCCAGCAGCACCCGCTGTTCGCCAGGGGGCAACGCCTTGAGCATCCCGGAACTGACCACGATCCGTCCCGGCCAACCGGGCACCGTCACCGCGGCGGGGATGGGATCGTCAATGACGACGAGCGTCCCGGCGCACGTGGCGTGCCGGTAGGCGGGAAGCCAGCGGCGCGCCTCGACGGCCAGCCGCCATGCCAGCGTGCCGCACCCGGCCACTCCCACCGCGACGGCGACCCACGCCGCAACCGAGGCCGCCGGTGGTACCGGGTCGCCGGCGCCGACCAGGCTGGCCGACCAGCGGCCGAGCGCCGCGACCGGTGGCACCTGTCCGACCAACAGAAACGTGAGCAGACCGACGACTACGACCCACACCGCCGCGGTGCCGAGGGCCGCGGCGGCCAGCAGGAGCGCCGCTCGCGGGGGCGGCAGGCGCCGGGCCGCAGGCCGGGCGACCACCAGTAACACGAGCGCGGCCACACCTGCCAGGTAGATAGCCAGCCGCACCGGTCAGCTCTCCGGCCGGGGCCGGTCGAGCAAATCGCGCAGCACCTGCTCCTCGCCGGGGTTCAGAATGTCGACGAACCGGGCCAGCACCCCGGCCGAATCATCGACCTGTTCCAGCAGCCCGCGCATCCGCCGGGCGGTGAACTCGGCCGTGCTCTGCGCAGGCTGGTAGACGAACGTGCGCCCGTCCGCCGTCCGGGTCACCACGCTTTTGGCATGCAGCCGGTTGAGGATGGTCATCACCGTCGTGTAGGCCAGGCCCCCGCCGATGGCGGCCTGTACCTCACCCGGCGACATCGCCCTTTCGGCGGCCCACAACACCGCCAGCACCTCGGCTTCCAGCTGTCCGGGCCGGCGCCGCGGCCCGTCACCCAACCTGGTTGTCACATCTGCCAGCCTACCCCGCCTGTAGTAGCTTGTAGCAGCCATGTTGGCTGCCTGAAACGCCCCTGCCGTCGATCCAGAAAGACACCGATGCCTTCTTCGTCGGACAGCCAGACCCGCAGTCGCGAGCCCCTCGCTCCCAAGGTGCCGGAGATCACGGCATTGTTCTGGATCGTCAAAATTCTGACGACGGGCATGGGCGAGGCGACCTCGGACTACCTCGCGCACGTCAACCTGGTGCTCGCGGGCGCGATCGGTCTCCTCGGCTTCACGTTCGCACTCTGGTTGCAGTTCCGGGTCCGGAGTTACTCCGCTCCCGTCTACTGGTTCGCGGTGATGATGGTCGCGGTCTTTGGCACCATGGCCGCCGACGGGCCACCCATCGGCCACATCGGTTCGACGATCTTCTACCTCGTGGTCCTCGCGGCTGTCTTCTACACGTGGCACCGCAGCGAGGGAACGCTATCGATCCACAGCATCGTGACCCGCCGCCGGGAGACCTACTACTGGCTGACCGTGCTCGCGACCTTCTCACTGGGCACCGCCGCCGGCGATCTCACCGCGGACTCTTTGCACTTCGGCTACCTGCCCTCAGGCATCCTGTTCGCAGTGATCATCTTGGCGCCGGCGGTCGCCCGGTGGCGGTTCGGGCTGAACGAGGTCGTCGCCTTCTGGTTCTCCTACGTCGTGACCCGGCCGCTGGGTGCCTCATTCGCCGACTGGCTCGGCAAGCCGGCGAAAAGGTCCGGCGTCGGCCTCGGCGACGGCCTGGTCGCCCTCACGGCCCTCGTCGTGATCGCCCTCCTGGTCGGTTACCTGACGGTGACGCGCAGCGACACCCAACGCGGCGGTGTCGAGGACGAAGCCATCAGAAGCACCGATCCGCAGGACCCGGCCCTTCCCCAGCAGATACGGCCGTGGTTCCGTCCAGCCGATATCGACTGAACGCCAATCGGCGAGCAGCCTCACCAGCGACCTGCGCGCATTAGAGGACGCCCAGGGTGCGCAGGCGCTGGAGGACGAGGTATGCCGTCGTAGGGATCCGCACAGACGCATACGAGCCGTTGCACGTCGGTGGCACGGGTGGGGTGGTTGTGCCACCGAATGCGACCGCCGGCGGGGTGGAACGCTCTTACCCGGGCGGGTGTTTCATCCGGTTTTCTCCGGCCGGGGAAGGTCCGTTTCCGGGCATCAGACGCACCAGGTTTTCGGTCCCGCTCCCGATGTCACCAGGCCGGTACCGCACCTGAGGCCCGGGGGCCCGGGGGGCTGAAGAGAAAACGGTGGTGAGTGGTCAGGGCCGAAGGCATCCGGCGTAGCCGGATTTGGATGTAGAAGATCGCTACCAGGATGCTGTGCTCGATGGCAACCAGAGCTCTGGCGTGGTCGAGCCGGGGGCGTAACCGGGCGTACTGGGCGGCCAAGTAGGTGTTCTTGGTGGGCAGAGCGCCCATGGCCACATCGTGCAGGTAGATACCCGGCTATTTCGGTCCATTACGGGTCGCTCCCGCCCTGGACCGTCCTGCCGACTCGTGGTTGCCGGGACAGTTCGAGACTACCGCCGCCAGGCACGCACCCTCGGGGTCACCGTTGCCGGGATCGCCCATCTCTACAACATCAGCCAGGTCGGCTGACCGGCATCACCCGGACAGTCGCACCGCACCCAACCGAGTTACGAAACAGCCTTTAGGCTCGTGGTCGTGACGTAGACCTTGGACTCCGCCACCGTGCTCGACGATCCTGACGCGATCGCACGCGCCGCCGAGAGCTGCCTGCTGTTCACCCGCATGCGGGGGCTCGCTGCCTGGGCAGGCGCCGGCCAGCCGGTGACGCCGGCGGGGGCGCCACGGCCCGCCGACCTCGCGGCGGTGTGCGCCGCGGCCGGCATCGCGCTGCCGCCGACGTCGCGGCGGGCGATCGACATCCGGGACCTGCAGCAGGCCTGGACTGCGGCGCGGGCGGCGGATCTGCTGGTCGTCGAGGGCGGCCGGGCGAGGGCCGCCGACGACGGCGGGCTGGCCGATCCGGCGACGGCGAGCAGCCCGGTCGGGACGTACTGGGGCGCTGGACCGCAGTGTTCGACGAGGTGTGCCTCAACGCGGCGTGGCCGCGCAAGCCGCACGGCCCCCGCGATGCCTGTGTCGCGCTGCTGACCGCACTCGCCGAGACGACGGTTCTCAACGAGACGACGGTTCTCGACGAGACCGACGCGCGTAACAGCTTCCGCGAACAAGCCCACTCCGACAGGATCTGGATCTCCAGCGACATGTTCCGCCGCTGGGATGATTCGTACGAGGGGGCGCGCGACATCCTGGCCGGGCTCGGCGCTCTCGACGCGGCAGACGGGCAGGTGCGGATCACCCCACTCGGCCGCTGGCTGCACACGACTACACAGCGGGCGCGCCCGACGCCCGGCATGCCCGCCGAGGCAGTGGTGCCGCTGCTCGCCGCCGCGAAGTCGCCCGATGACGTCGCGGCGGTGCTTACGGAGTGGCTGCCCGACCGCCTCAGCCTTCGGGGCGACCCTGCCGACCGGGTCCCAGCTCTCACCGAGCTGCTGCGCGCCGCCGCCGACGCCGGACCGGCGGTACGCCAGCGCATCGTCGACGCGGACCTCCCCGAACTCCTTCCGGCGCTCAGGGCGCTGCGCGACATGCCGACACTCGCCCCCCACCTCGCCGAGATCCTCTTCGCCTACGACGCTGGCCACGAGCCCAACGAACGCACGAGCCGGTGGCTCGCGGCCGAGTCGGCGCTCGCCACGCTCGCGACCGACGGCGCCCAGGCGGCCGCCGACGAACTGGTCATCCGCGGCGGGGTCGAGGCCGCGCTCGGCGGCGGCCATCCCGACGAGGCCCAGCTGCGCGACGCCGTCGCCGCGTTCGTCGCAGCAGGCAGCGCGCCCCGACGCTTCCAGCTGAAAGTGGAGCTCACCGTGCTGTCCCCGAGGCCGTGGCGGCGGGTGCCGGTGCCGACCGCGATCACCCTAGGCGACCTGCACGACGTCATCCAGGTCCTGTTCGGCTGGGACGACGACCACCTGCACGCGTTCAGGACCGCGTCGGGCAACGTCTACGGCGACCCGGAGGACGCCGAGAGCGAGTACCGCGTCGCGCTCTACCAGGTGCTACCCAAGAAGGGCGCGAAGCTGACCTACATCTACGACTTCGGTGACACCTGGCGCCACACGATCACCCTGGAAGCCGTCGACACCTACGACGATGCCGACGTCACCGCCGGGACGGAGCTGGCACCGGTCTGCACCGGCGGGCGCGGCGACGCACCGGTCGAAGACTGGAACGAGGACTGCGACGGCGACGACTCGGTACCCTTCGACCAGGACGCGATCAACGCACGGCTCACCAGGGTGGTCACCGGCGACGGCGGGAAGGACGACACCGGGGAGGAGATCGCAGTCCCGCTCCATCGCTGACGCGGGTCAGCCTCCTCGCCATGGGCAGGACCGCGTGGCGTGAGGGCTGCCTCCCGTGCTTCCCACTCGGGCTCCAGCGCGTTACGTACCCGTCCCTGATGACACCTGTCCATGATCACAGGCCCCAATAAAAACCGTTTGTAATCCGGGGTTGGATTGGCCCCGTCTGCGATGTAGGACAAGAGGCGTTTCGTCTGGTCGGCGTGTCCTCCACGGACGCCTTATTTGTAGTCGTTACGTTACGTTACGTTATGTGATGGATGGTGAAGGTAGGTCCGCGGGGACGTGCCGGGTGCGGGTCTGACACGAAAATAACGTGCACCCGGTCATCGGCAGCCCGCTGCGATGGGCTCGAAGCGGAGGGTAAGGCCGAGACGGTTGGCCTCCTTGATCATGCGTCGCATGGTTCGTTCGGGAGTGCGCGTGGAGAGGTGGCCAGCACCGAGTTCGCGGTAGGGAACCTTGTCATGCAGGATGTGCCAGATCGCGATGGCCAGCTTGTGCATGACTGCGACCAAGGCCCGTTTGCCGCCTCTGCGTGTGGCGATGCGGCGGTAGAACACGGCCAGGTACGAGGTCTTGTCTTTGATGGCCGACATCGCTGCGACTCCGAGGAGCCGCTTGAGGTGGCTGTTGCCCGCTCGGGTCCGTCCGGACTTGTTCACCCCCGCTGATGCGTTCTGTCCCGGGCAGAGGCCGATCCAGGAAGTGAGGTGGCCGGCGGTCGCGAACGGGGCCATGTCGCCGCCGGTCTCAGCGCCGATGATCTCGGCGGCGAGGCGGCCGATTCCCGGGATGGTGTCGAGGTTGTCCAACCCGGTCGTCATCCCACGGGCCACCAGGGAGATCACCATCTCGTCGACGCTGCGCAGGCGCCGGACCCGCTTGGGGACCGTCACCGGCGCGAATGAGGCGTGCCGGTCGCGGGGCACCTCGATCGCAACCGGGCCGATCTCGGTCACGGTCCTTATCTTGAGCCGATGAGTTGATCAGTGTTCTGAGCTGGGCCGATGCGATGGGGACGGTGTTGTCGAGGTAGCGGTGGGCGGCTCGGGTCAGCAGGGTCCGACTGGCTGGCTGAACGCGCCGGCTATCCCGGCGACCCGCTGTTCCCCACCATCACCGGCCGGCCGCTCAGCCGCGACGCCATCGAACGCCTGATCACCCTCTACACGGCCCGAGCCGCCGTATGCTGCCCGACGATCGCGGCCAAGCACGTCACCGCCCACACCCTGCGGCACACCGCCGCCATGAGGCTGCTCCTCGCTGGCGTCGACCAGAGCGTCATCGCCCTATGGCTTGGACACGCTCACGTCGCCACCACCGACCGCTACCTACACGCCGACATGACCCAGAAGGAACAGGCACTCGCCCGCACCCAACCACCCGGCATGACCCCGGGCCGCTATCACCCTCCCGACCGGCTTCTGGCATTCCTCGAACACCTATAGCTCGTCGCCACACCGGTGCAATCCGCCCCGCGCGGTGATCGGCGGTGTTTGCTGCTGGAACGCCCTGCGCACCGGCGACGTCGAGCAAGTTAGGGAAGGATCCGGTGATGAGGTTGACGATTCTGCACGTTCCGGAATGCCCGAACGCCACGACGCTCGGGGACCGGCTCCGTCCGCTGATCAGAGCCGGCGATGTCGTGACCATCCGGGTGGTCGACAGCGAGGATCTCGCGGCGCAGGTGGGCATGACCGGCTCGCCGACCCTGCTCGTCGACGGCGTCGATCCGTTCGCTGAGCCGGGCAGCTCGGCGAACCTGTCGTGCCGCCTCTACCGCGACGAGACCGGCCACCTGGCCGGGGCGCCGTCGGTGGCTCAACTCCGCAGGGCGCTTGGCCTACCGGCCGGCTCGGTGGAAACCCCTGTGGTCGACGGCGAAGACACCGGCGCGTGACGCGATTGCCGTGCCTGGACCGGCTGGCTTACCGTCATGACGTGACTACGGCAGGCGCCGCCCCAACCAGCGCAGTGGCCGGCCGATGACGCGGTTCTGATGCCAGTGCCGCTGGATGACCAGCCGCCGGCCCCCGCGTAGCCCGTCGCGGAGCCGCGAGGCAGGTGAAGGGTGTCGCCTGTCCTCACGGCCCCGGGCTTGCTGGTGCAGGAAGTGCGCGCAGGCCAGGCAGACCCCGACCTCGGGATGGCGACCGAGCCGGACCAGGTCAGGCTCCTGATACGTTCCAGCGCAGCACCAGCACTCCAGCGGCTCGCCGGCCTCGGACGCTGTGACCGCCCCTGGTGTCGTCATGTGAGCTTGCCTGTCGTCCGGTCAGGTCGCCGTCAGGCTGGCGAGCAGATCCTCGCCGAGCCGGTCTGGGTCGATACCCTGCCCGGTCAGCAGCAGCCAGACCGGATGGGCCGCGCCGACCCGCAGCCCCAGACGCGCGGCGTCGCGACGCCCGCGCCGGCCCAGCCCGCAGCCGAGCGGGTCGCGCGCAACACGCAGCACACCATAGAGCAGGTGCTCGGCGCGGATCTCCTCCTCGCGGCGCTCGCCCGCGGTGGTGCAGGCAATGAGCTGCGCCCGCTTGATCAGATACAGCGGGCCGCACAGCGGGTTGTGCTGGGCTCGTCCGCGCCACCAGGGGCGTCTGCGTACCCGCCGGGCCGCGTCGTGCACCGCCAGCGTCCCGAACGTCGACTCCAGCTGGCGGCGCATCCGGGCCACGTCCACGCCGAACTCCCGCAACAGCGCGGCGTCGTCACGGGCCAGCGGGCCGGACTCGGCCACGATCCGCGCGACCTGCGTCCGCGCGGTCGCCAGGTCCAGCCCACGTTCATGCAGGATCACCGCGGCCGGGTTCGCCCCGTGCGCGAGCACCCCAAGCAGCAAATGCTCATCCCCGAGATAGGGATGACCCAGACGATCGCGTTCGACCTCCGCCAGGCGCCTGATCTCCAGACTGGCGGCCGAGGGCCGCCCCGCCATATGCGTCATCAGCCGCGCCCCCGCAACCGGCCCGCGTGCTTGTAGTGCATCGCCTGCTTGGTCACGCCGAGGACCCGGGCGATGTCACGCCACGACCAGCCCTGGGCGCGGGCGTTGTCGACCTGCAACTCTTCCAGCACCTCCACCAGGCCCCGCAGCGCCGCCACCGCGGCCAGACCCGTCGCCGGATCGGGATCGCCCGCGGCCTCCACCATCTGGCTGCCCCGCGCCACCGCCTCACTCATGTCGTCAAAGTAGCTTGACGATCTGGGGGCGTCAATGTGATTTGACGGCGGCCCCAGGTCCTCGCGCGATCGAGCCTTCCCCGCCAGCCGCCGCGTCTGGTGAGGAGAGTCCACCGCTACCGGTCCTCGTCCTCGCGCGTGTGGTCGGGTCCGGTACCAGTCCGCGCGATAGCGCTGGTGATCGAGACGAGGCGGTCGGGTTCCTGGCGACACGCAGCGCCGTGTCCGCACCCGGGGACGCATGGTGCGCCGGTATCCGGCGATGTAGCGGACAAAGCTCCAGGTGATCCGGTCGTACAGCCGCTATCTCATCGAGAACCGGGGAACCCTCGGGCAGACCCTCTACGGCGAGCAGCAGGTACAGGTGCGGGTCGCACCGGGCATCACCGTGGACGGTCGGATCGACCTCATCCGCCGTCTGGATACCGACGAGACCTCGATCGTGGACTTCAAGTCCACGGAACGAGCCCAGGCCGAGGACGTTACCCGCGATCAGCTGCACGTGTACGCCCTCGGCTACCAGGAGCTGACCGGCGAGCGGGCCGACCTCGTGGAGGTTCTCAACCTCGACGAA
>NZ_CAUVXG010000077.1:3200-19490 GCF_963555885.1 Protofrankia sp. Cr2 | reverse complement strand
CCCCTACCCCACAGCGCGGGCCTGCCGCTGGGCGAGCATGTCCCGGAATCGGCTGACATTGCGGTCGTCGACCCTCAGATCAAGCGCACGCACCAGCTCGCCGAGGTGTTCAGGACGGTTCGTGCCCACCGCGACCCGACCAACCGGGGGCAGCGCAAAAGCAAGCCGGAATGCCGCCGCCACGGTGGACCACTCCTCATCGGCCGCCATCAGCGGCTGCAATGCCACCGTGCGCCAGATGCCGTCGGCTGTGTCACCCCCGAACGGACTCATACCCCACCGCCGCGCGGTCGTGACCTCGAGAGCGCGAGCAAGATTATCAATGATGTCCAGGACTCTCGCGGGCACCAGGATGCCGGCGCGGTGCATGAGACAGCACGGTCGGGCCAATCCGGACGGCCCGACGGCGGTGACCGCCGCAAGCACCAGCTGGGGGTTCCAGGTGGAGATACCCCATGAACGGCAAAGATCGGCATGCGCCGCGTCCGCCAGGACGCCGGCGGCCGCGGCAAGACGATCAGCGGCGGCAGCGGGTTCGAGGTCGCCCAGCGAACGCTCGGGATTGTGCAGCAGGACGACATCCGGTACCCGCCCGAGCGTCGCCGCAGTCGTCTCAAGGGCTTCGCGGAGGCGAGCCGGTTCCAGCGAGTGCTCGCTGCGGCCCTCGGCACCCGGAAAGAAACCCACCTTGGTGGACACGGAGAAATGCGGAAGAAGGTCGCCCGCCGTACGGGCCAGGATCGCATGCGAACGGAAACCCGCGTAGTTGAATGCCGTGTCGATATTCCGGATGCCGAGATCGAGGGCGCTCTCTAGCAGTCCTCGGTCATGACGAGAGCGGTGTAGCCCGAGAACAACTCGGGTGTCAGACCGACGCACATCCCCTCCCTGACCAGCAGGTCCGCGAGCCTGCGGACGTCCGTCGCGGTCTGCACACTCAACTTGGCAACGTTGACCGGTAGACCGCTGAGCAGCCGGTCGAGAGCCGGGCGAGCTTTCTTCCTGAAAGTCAGCCTCCTCCCGCCCCCGACCACGATCACGTCCTCGCCGCTTTCCACGAATGCGGGCTCGAATTCCGTGATACAGACGACCGATTCGGCGCCCTCGTCGCAGCAGTCGGCGGGCAGGGCCGGTGTGTGGCGCCTCGGTGGCTGGCGCCCTTCGCGGTCGGCGAGGAACATGGCGGGCGGTGACGACCGCAGCAGATCGACCGCCGCGTCCGCCAGCGCCCGTTCCTGGGCGGCCCGTTCCTGTTCGCTACCGTTACGGATCAGGTCACGCCGGAAAACCTCGGCCTCGCGGGCCTGGTCTGCAAGCCAGGTGAGCCAATCGACGCCGGTCCGTTTCGGGAAGCCGAACGTGACATGGAGGCTCATGCCACCGGTGTGCTCAACACGCGTCGCCTGATGCCAGTATCCCCGCGGAATGTGCATGACGTCACCAGCACGCAGCAGACCCTTCCACACCGGCTGCTCGCTGGCGGTGCTGTTGCGTTCCGCGTCCCGGTACATCGGAGCGGGGCGGGAGAAGCTCCGCACATCCCATGTCTTCTCGCCCAGGAGCTGGACGACGATGACATCGTGGTCGTCCCAGTGTAGTGGGAACCCCGCTGTCGCCCGGGTGGTCAGGTACGCATTCACCTGCACCATCTCGCGGGACCACCACTGCAGAGCCCGACTGGCCACCTCCAGCGTGGCGTCGAACATGTCAAGTCCATCGAGAACCAGAGTGAGCCCGGAATCGAGAAGATCGGCCAGCCGGTTCATGTCGGCAAGACGGGTCCGCTGCCCTCGCCGACCGAATCGGGTGGTGAGATAATCGCCCGGGTTCATCTCCACGCCACCCTGAAAGCACCTGAGTTGCGGGGGCTCAAGGTTACGCCGCATCACCAGATCAAGCAGCCGGGACGGCGTGAGCAGTCGCTGGCACAACGTCTTGTCAGCGAAGTGACCGCGGGTGAAGGCATTCCCCAGAGAAGATGCGCCCGACCAGCCGAGCGCCGCCTCGATGGCACGAACCAGCGGATGTTCCATCGACAGTCTGGCCAGGCCCGTGTTCGGTCCTGGGGCGATCGGCGGGTCGGGTGCACCCATTTTTCCGGACCGGTCCGTCACTGGCCTTCAGGGTAGTTGAGGCCGTCCGAACCGTCACTGTCCGAATGTTCGGTGTCAAAACGGTCCTGAACGCCAGCCAAGGTCTCCACCGCCACGATAAGCTCGTCGTCTGCGTCCACGCGCTCCTCCTCGAGATCTGAACGGCTTCTTCCAACAACCACCACTACGTCAGCACCATTCACCGCTGCCAGCACCATTCAGCGGTCGAAGTCAACACCATTCACCGCTCGAATGCGGTTCACGCGAAGGTGCCAGACGTAACCATACGGGCACATCCGGAGTTTCGCAAGCCGTTTGCATGAATCCGGCACAGCGCGTTCGCCGGCCCAGAGTCGTGGTTGCGGTCGGGGCCGCCGGTCGAGTACAGATCCGGCCGGCGGCCGGGCGAGCTGGCGATCGAGAACTGCCAGGGCATCGACGTGTTCGTGACCGCGCTCCAGCGTGACACCGGGCCGTCGCGAAGATCACGACCGATTGCCGAGGCCGCCGCCCGCGCGAAACCTCTGGATCCGGGGCCGCCCCACCCCACTCCGGTAACACGGCGACTCCGCCGCCGATTTGTGTACGGCGTTTGTGGAATCCAGCACTAAGAGCGACCGGCAATAGGGACGCGGCGTCGCGGGGCCGCGGCACGCACCTCGCCACGTTGTCGTCGGTCGACACCCACAACCTCCGGTGCCTCCCTCCTCGTGCCTCGCGATGCACGCACCCCAGCCCCGCTCCTTCATCCACGCCCCTACTGCCGGGCGCTCTAACGCGGCTGATAGGTGAGGCAGTCCACGCCATTCTGCTGGAAGCCGACTGTGATGCTGGGAGCCTGACATTCGAAATCCATGTTGTGCGTACACTCGGACATCTTGCAGGCGCCGACACGGCCGGACGATGACGGGTTTCCGCCCTTGGACGGGGCGATGAAGAACGTATCGCAATGAGCGTGCCTGACATCTCCGACAGTGATAGCCAATGCATGACAGCCGCGACCACGATTGTAGGCGCAGGGCTCGACCGCACACTCCGTAACGGCTGGCATCTCCATGGTGTCCTCCGATTTTCCGGAACTCCACTGTGATCATTTTTGCGCATCTTCCAAGCACTTTTTAGCGAACTGCCATCAGGGCGTCAAGGCGAGCCGGAGGTCGGTGGAAGAAATCATCCGATGCGCCGTTTTCATCGTTTGCGCTGCTCCATAAATTCCCCAGAATCGATGATTTCGCGCGTTTCTGACGCCTCGGTTCGGGCGTCCCCCCGCTTCCCGCGTCGCCTTCGAGTGCCCGACCATAGGGGCGGTCGAAGTTAGGTAAGCACACCTTATGCCGCTACTGAGATTTAATCCGCGAAGTCGTAGGCGCGTTGATGATTGTTTGCTGTGTGATGATCGTTGGGTGGGCGGTGGGGGGTTCGGGTAGCCGGCTGGTATGAGGTATGCGACGGGTGGCGGGTTGACCGCCGGGGAACGGGATCGTCGGGAACAGGTCCGGATGGCCGCGGCCGAGCGGTTCGCTCGGGGTGAGTCGGTCGGGCAGGTCGCCGCGGGGCTGCGGGTCAGCCAACGGTCGGTGCAGCGGTGGCATCGGGTGTGGCAGGCCGGCGGGGCGCAGGCATTGTGTCCGGCTGGGCCGGCGTCGCGGTGCCGGCTCGACGAGGAGTAGCTGGACCGGCTGGATGCGGAGTTGGAGCGGGGGGCGGTGGCGCACGGCTGGGTGGATCAGCGTTGGACGTTGGCCCGGGTCCGGGAGCTGATCGTGCGGCTGTTCGGGGTGGTCTACATGGTTCCGGGGGTGTGGGGGTTGCTGCGGCGGCGGGGCTGGTCGTGTCAGCTGCCGGCCCGGCGGGCGGTGGAACGCGACGACGGGGAGGTAGCGGTGTGGCGGCGGGAGGTGTGGCCGCGGGTAAAAAGATCGCCGCGGTCACCGGGGCCTGGCTTGTCTTCGAAGACGAGGCCGGGCAGTCCCTGCGACCGCCGCGGGTGACCAGCTGGGGCCGGCGTGGCCCGCCTCGTCCGGAAGAACAGCATGTCTCCCATCCCGGCTGCGACTGGCCCGCCAGATGGTCACCACGCTCGCCACAGCGCTCCCCGACCGCAGCCCGTATGTGGTCGCCGACGCCGCCTACGCCGGTAAGGAGCTCCGTGCCCTACCCGCCCAGGTGACCTGGACGACCCGGCTGCGGGTGGATGCCGCCCTGTACGACCTGGCCCCACCGCGCACCGGCCGCCGTGGCCGGCCCCGGTCCACAGGGCAGCGGCTGCCGAGCCTGACCGCGCTCGCCGCACAGGTGTCGTTCACCCCGCTGCCGGTGCGCCGGTACGGGAAGACCACCACCGTGGACATCGCCACCGTGCGCTGCCTGTGGTACGGCACGTTCGGCCCGCAACCGGTCACCGTCATCCTGCTGCGCGAGACCACCACCCACACCCGCGGCGGGTATGACACCGCCCTGGTCACCACCGACACCCTCACCCGACCGACCCAGATCATTCACCGGTATGCCGCTCGCTGGTCGATCGAAGTCATGATCGAAGATGCGAAGCAGCTCATCGGGGTGGGACAGGCCCGCAACCGGCTCGCTCACGCCGTCGAGCGCACCGTCCCGTTCGGCCTGACTTGCCAGACCCTCACCATGCTGTGGTACGCCACCGTCGGTCACACCCCCACCGACGTCGCCGATCACCGCGACCGGGCCCCCTGGTACACCACCAAGGCCAACCCCTCCACCGCCGACATGATCGGCAAGCTGCGCCGGGTACTGATCGCCACCAAATATCAGGTCACTCACCCCGACCAGCCGACCCCCGAGGACATCCACACCATCCGTCTGGCGTGGGAGCTCAACGCAGCGTAACAGCGAAAGTCGAGATGAGGATCCGAGGTGAGAAAATGGACCGAATGAAGCGTACACCCTTGCATTACGCAGCAATATATAACGATGTTGAGCGGGTTGTGGAGCTCCTCGCAGAGGGGTACGATCAAAATGCTGCGGATATCGAGGGATTTACCCCGTTGCATTTTGCAGCTCAGGATTATTCTGTTGCGGCAGCACGGGCGCTCTTGGATGCTGGGGCGACGATTGACAGCGTGGACAAATTCGGTAACACGCCTCTGTCAAAGGCGTCCTTCAACTCCCGTGGTCGAGGTGAACTTATTTCCCTGCTACGGGAGCGTGGCGCTGACCCATGGCGTGCTAACAACTACGGACAAACACCCGTGGGCCTTGCCCGGCTGATCGCAAACTATCCTGTTGCGCAGTTTTTCGAAGACCTTCCGGAAGAGTCTTCTTGGTAGCTATTCAGCAGGCGACGTCGCTCGAGTGACGCAGGATTTGACGCGTCCGGGGTTGGATCCCTTCGCCGCCAACGACGTGATGCTTCAGCGTATTGGGCAGGCCATCGAGAACGGGCAGCCGCTGAGCGAGGGCCAGGCCACCTTCATGCGGCACGAGTTGACTGAGGCCGATCTGATGGATCAGGGCATGCCGTATGAGCAGGCGCATGATCGGGCATTGACGATGCATCCGCCGGGCCGGAACTACGATCCTGATGTGATCGATCAGTTCCCAGAGTTCGGTCCGTGGTGGCGCAACATGAACGGATTGGGTCCACGATGATCACTATCGATGTCGAACGGCACGGCCTGGTCGCGGTCGATGAGGACGAAGAGCGGGCGCGTTTCGTCGAGGCGGGGCGGTTGCGTGCCCGGCGGGCTGCGCTGGAAGGCTCTGGCCGACCGGTGCGGGTGTTGGTCGAGGTCCAGCGCCGTTTCGGGGGTCTTGCGCCGCGAGCCTTGCTGGGGGCACGGTTCCTGCCCGTCCCGAATACGGACACTGTCTTCGAGGTCGACTACGCCCCCGGTGGCGCGTCGGCCGCGTGCCCGAGTCGCTTGTGGTCACGGCCGTTCACCGTCGGGCTTCCCGAGGAGTTCGCCTCGGCGGTCCTCGACGTTCTGCTGGCCGACGCGACGTCTTGGCCGGCCGGCGCGCTGCGGGTGGATCGGGCCGGATTCGACGAGATCGAGTCCTAGGAGGTGGTCTTCGGGCAGGCGGCCGGGGCGCTGGCATGCGCGATGGCTGCGATGCTGCGCGAGCAGGACGTGGAAGCCGTCGTCCGCGCTGTGATGGCGACGTGGTGAGACGCCGATCCGGCTTATCGGCAGGGTTCGAGAGCAGGTGGCAGCCACGCTCTGGTGGTGAACAGGTCCGAGAGTACGGTCATCAGGTCGATGCCTCATTTGCGGGCGGTCGACAGGGACGAAAATTTCGCAGGTGGGAGACTGGACATCCACTGGAAGCAAGTTTGATCCAAGGGCGGGTTCAAGCGGTTGTAGCGATGCTCTGACAGAATGATCGTTTCCGAGAAGAGGCTGGCGTGACGGATACACCGAAGAACGACGGTAGTGTGCAGCCTGCTGTCCTCACCATCGGCTACAAGGCTGAGACCTTCAAGCAGACCGCCATTTTCTGCATGATGTTACTGGCCGTGACTGCGGCCTTCGGCTTTTTTGTGATGACCGATTTTTACCAACCTTTGTTTGTAGTACTGTTCCTTCTCAACGTGTCTGCAACCGCCCTGATAGAATTTCTCTGCCTACGGGCCGCCTGGCGGGCATTCCGCGGTTTCCCTCTGCTCACCTTCGATGTCGAACGGGTGACTTTGCACTCGGCTCGAGTGTATCTGGCATGGTCCGACGTTGCCGAGATCCGGATCGCACGCATAGTCCGGAAGGGCCGTATTCACGATATGATCGTGTTCATTCCGGTGGACGCGGACCGCGCAATGGCAGGACTCCGCGGTCTGCGGCGTCAGTTCGCACGGGAAGGGATCAAGCATTTCGGGAGTCCCGTTTATCTTCGTGTCGCGGACTTGACGCTGCCCCTCGACGACGTCGTTACCGCGGCGCAGCGACTGACCGCCGCTCCGGTACGCCACCACTACGATCCATGGTTGACCTCTTTTTGAGCTTCGCGGCGGCAGCGACGGCGTCGCAGAAGGCGACGGCGTGCTTTCCGGGTCTTCGAACTTTGCCGGGTAGCTCGCCAACAAGATCAGTTAATCTAACGCTGTGTGATTTGATAGCGGCGGTCGATGGCTGTCCGCCGTCCGCGCGTCCCAGCCGGGGATCGGCCCGCCGGCCAGGTTGATTCTCCACGGTTGTATCAACGGGCCATGTCCGAGACGTCTGCTCCGGTGGTTCTTGGTGCCGGGATTCGTGGGTTGGATGGGATGGCCCGCTGTCGTTGACGTGGAGATAGCCGTACGCGACCGAAGTTTGTCGGCTTGTCGTGGCGGGCTGGCGTGTTGGAACAGAAAAGGTCCGCAACCTTCCGGATCACTTCTGGTACGAATCATCGATGATCTGAGAAGAGAACTACGAGCTTGGCTGCGGACGATACGTCGTTGCTGCTGGGATTGGAAGGGCTGGCGCTGGAGCGGGTCGAGGTCGACGGGGACGGGGCACGGGTCGTGCACGTGGTCACCGCCGCGTCTGCCGGGCCGGGCTGACGCTGCTGGGTGTTGGTATGGATGCGGGTGGGGTGTTGCTGTCGCGGGTTATGCCGATGTGCGGGATGAGGTGCGGGAGAGTAGCGCCAAGTCGTGTGAGCTGAACAGTTTCGACGGGGCGACCGAGGTCCTGATGGCTGACGGTTCCCGGAAGCCGATTCGGGATGTGCGGGTGGGGGATGGGGTGCGGGCGACGGATCCGGCGACCGGTCGGACCGAGGATCACACGGTGACGGATGTGATCGTGGGGGAGGGGGACAAGACGCTGGTTGCTGTCACCGTCCGGACCGATGAGGGGCAGCGGGTGATCACCGCTACGGATCATCATCCGTTCTGGGACCAGGCCGCGCATGACTTGGGTCGCCGCGATCGATCTTCATCTGGGTGAGGTGCTGCGTACTCCGGACGGTGGGCTTGTCCCGGTGGTGGGTACCCGGGTGTTCCACCGTGTGCAGCGGGTCTTCAATCTGACGGTGGAGGGTCTCCACACGTATTATGTGGAGGCTGGTACGACCCCCGTCCTCGTCCACAACGCTGATGACTGTTTCGGTGACAAGTGGACGAGCCAATCCAACCTCGATCAGCATTTTGGTGATCATGGTTCAGAAATGGGCTTTAAGTCGCAGGCTGAATATCGTTATGCCGCGGAGGATCTTATGTGTACCTGCGGTGGACGTCGACCTGGAGTACTCATCAAGCAGGATGGAAAAACCAAATACTACCTGGATCCGAGGACAGGCGAGTTTGGTGTCGCCAGTGATAGAGGAATCGTCACTTACTTCAAACCTGATGATCCCATGAGCTACTTCAATAAGCAGCCGGGAGTGCTGATTCC
This sequence comes from Protofrankia sp. Cr2, assembly GCF_963555885.1. Classification (NCBI taxonomy): domain Bacteria; kingdom Bacillati; phylum Actinomycetota; class Actinomycetes; order Frankiales; family Frankiaceae; genus Protofrankia; species Protofrankia sp. Cr2. Next base: position 11,047 of record NZ_CAUVXG010000077.1, on the reverse strand, counting down.
TAAATGATCTTTACGCTTCGGTCGCCGTGCCCCTGTTGCGGTCGCATGGTTCATGAGGATCGTCCAGGATCATATCTGATTTGCCCGGTCTGTTTCTGGGAAGACGATCTTCTGCAATTGCGTTGGCCGCACCTTGATCCTGGTGCCAATAAGATCTCTCTGATCGAAGCACAACGAAATTTCCAGAAGATCGGCGCAAAACTGATCCAGCGACTGGAACTTACACGCGATCCATTGGATGATGAGCCGATAGCTGAGGGATTTCGAATAATTGACTTGACGATCGATAACTTTGAAGAGGTGTTCGTTCAGGAAGAACCCTGGCCGGATGATAGGTCGGTTCTTTACTGGTGGCTACCAACATTCTGGAGACGCTCGAAAAGGTAGGAATTACGATGGGTGTAGTTCTCCTGAAGGCAGATCGTGGGGTCGCGGTAGGGACCGCCCTTGCGGGCGGCCCCCCGCACAGATCCCAGCGTGCGGGACTACCGCACTGGGCTCCTGCCTCGGGTAGTGGCGTTGAACCGTTCGGCGGGGTAGGGATGCCGGGATCGGGCGGGCGGTAGCCATCGTGTCGCGAGGCGGCTCATCCGCACCCAGTTCAGGCGCTTGCGCTGGCTGCGGCGCCGTAGCGCCTTGAACCAGTGCCGCGTTACCTGGGTGCGGAAGGCTGCCACTGCGTCTATGTTGCCAGGGACGGCGTAGTAGTTGAGGTGTCCGTTCACTACGCTGCCCAGCCAGCGCCCCTGTTCGGGGACGGGTAGGTGACGGCGCCGCTTGATCTCTTTCTTGAGCTCGCGCAGCTTTACCGCCATCCGCTTCTTGTCCGTGACCCGCTTTACCCAGAATCTGCCCCGTTTGGACACCGCGCACATGTGCGTGAAGCCCAGGAAGCGGAACGTCTCGGGTTTGCCCCCTCCGCGTTCTAACCGGCGCCGGGCGGCGTGCCGCCCGAACTCGATCAGCCGGGTCTTGTCGGGGTGCAGCTCCAGACCGAACTTCGCGAATCTCTCACGAAGGTCGGCAAGGAACCGCCGCGCGTCCTGCTCGTACTCGAAGCCGGTGATAATGTCGTCTGCAAAACGCACAACGATCACGTCGCCGTGCGCGAAGCGACTTCTCCACCATTGCACCCACAGGTCGAAGACGTAGTGCAGGTACACGTTCGCGAGCAACGGCGACGCCGAAGCCCCTAATGAGCAGCGCTGGGTGGCCCTACGGGTGTCGAGTGGGTGGGGCGCCGATTTCGGGTCGGCAGGGGGTGTTTGCGGGGCCGGGGGTTGCGGTTGGTGCGGGGTTTACGGCGCAGCCGTGTTCGGTGGAGTGTGCGGGGTCCGGTCCGGTGCCCTCCGGGCAGGACCGGTCGTGGTGGGAGCATGGTCCGATTGGTGGGCTCGTGCATGGGACGGTGCGGGCTGTGGGTGCGGCCGCGAATGTGGCGGGCTATCTACTGCAGAATCCCAGCGATGTTGGCAGGCTTGCCGGTGATACCGCGTTCATGGCGTTGGGCGTTGTGTCGATGGTGGTGGGTGCCGGTATGGATGCCGGTGGTGCGTTGCTGGTTCCGACGGGTGTTGGTGCGCCGGTGGCGATACCAATGGTTGCAGTTGGTACTTCTCTGATTACTTTCGGGGCTGGTCTTGCCGGTGCTGCGGCGGTCCGGACCGGTCTTCATCTTGCTGAGATGCGGGGCGAGGCCCGGGGGAGTAGCGCTAAGTCGTGTGAGCTGAACAGTTTCGACGGGGCGACTGAGGTCCTGATGGCTGACGGTTCCCGGAAGGCGATTCGGGATGTGCGGGTGGGGGATGGGGTGCGGGCGACGGATCCGGCGACCGGTCGGACCGAGGATCACACGGTGACGGATGTGATCGTGGGGGAGGGTGACAAGACGCTGGTTGCTGTCACCGTCCGGACCGATGAGGGGCAGCGGGTGATCACCGCTACGGATCATCATCCGTTCTGGGATCAGGCCGCGCATGACTGGGTCACCGCGATCGATCTTCATCCGGGTGAGGTGCTGCGTACTCCGGACGGTGGGCTTGTCCCGGTGGTGGGTACCCGGGTCTTCCACCGGGTGCAGCGGGTCTTCAATCTGACGGTGGAGGGTCTCCACACGTATTATGTGGAGGCTGGTACCACCCCCGTCCTCGTCCACAACACAAACGGCGGTTGTGCTCCGCCTAACTTGTCGCCTCCGGGAGCAGGTCGTAAGAGCGCATTTAATCAGGCGAAACGCGATTCGGGGATTCCAACAAGTATGAGTCCTGCAAGGGTGCTTCCGAACGTCGACAGGCGTGGTAATCCGCAGCCTGGATACATCTACGAATTCGATATTCCAGCGCCTGGCGGCGGGACGCGGACGGTTAGGATTCGTGAGGACGCCGAAGGTCACTCCTTCCCCGACAATCAATCGCAGAACCGGGGTCCACATTTCAATACAGAGGATGGAGGGCATTATGACTACTAGTCAGACCATCCGTCGCGAGCGGGCACGCGATTGGCCTATCTTTGATGGCCGCGAGCTACCTAATGACATCGACGTCCTTACAGTCCAACTCAGGCGTCGGTCGATGGAGAGTATCGAGCCCGTAGTCGCCCGGGCGTCAGAAATGCTCAGGTTAGCTCTTGCGAGCAGCACGTCCCCTGGCAACAGTTTCTGGCTTGCCGCATGGGGTAATCCCGTTGATCCAAGGAATAAGGTCGGTGCCTATCTTGCGAGGCGAGACGGACTGTGGGCTGCAGTTGAAAAGACCGGAATCGTACTTCCCGAAGGGCCCCGCAGTGAGGTAGAGGTCAACTACGACGACGGTTCGTTCGGTTTTGGAGGAAGCATTCATTTCGCGCTTAATGAGCTTCCTGTGGCGCTTGAGTTAACGCGGCGCAAGAATGCTATCTGTCTGGCGACAGAAGGTGTGATCGCAGATTCCATCGGGAATTCCAAGGTGGCATCATTTTCGTCTGCTGATTACCGACTTCCTATGTTAATTAGGGCGGCGGCGGGAGAGTTTGGTGAGTGGGTATTCCTCGCTCGTAGCTTTGGGCAATTCGATGACTCGACAGTTGGCGCGGAGATATTTGCTAAGAGTGAGTTCATAGACGGTGTGGAACCGAGAGTGTAGCTGTTCAGCTGGGGTGGTCGGGCGTTCGCTGTCCCATGTCTGATGATCGCTTCTGCGGTTTCGTCGCAGTGGGTAATGATCGCTAGTACTACAGCCACAGTGATCTCTATGTGGCTGCGGCTGGCGTGGCGGATGCTCGAGCGGCGCGTATCCGCCGCCGAAAGTGGTAATAGCTCGCCCGCTCTTGGTGGCGGCGACGCCAGTCCGACCAGCGCCGAGTGACGCTGAAAGGGATGGCCTTCTGCCAGACTTAGACAATAATATGACGGATCTCATTGAGGGTAAATGGGATCATCTTGTTCCTGGCCGGCGCGGGCGGATCGGCGATCGGAATATCGGAATAGGGTGCAGTTCTCTCCAAGTGATTTGATCATTATGTGATCATGCTGCTGTGTCGAGCAGTGCGAACTTGCTGTGGTGGTTGCGGTGCTGTTCCTGGGTGAGGTGGTAGTCCCAGTAGGTGTCGAAGTCGCCGTTGGTGACGACGGCGCGGAGCAGGAGGACCGATTCCGCGCCTTCGAGCCCCCATCGCGCGCCGGTGATGTTCATGCGGTTTTTGACGAGGTGGCGGCAGGTGCCTTCCACGACGCCGGTCGCAATGGGCCAGCCGTTGGCGAGCGCGGTGCCGTAGTCGAGGTAGGGGGCCTTGGCTGTCAGGTAGTTGGCGGCGGTGTCAGCGCCTCTGCGTTCGGCGGCGTCGTACTGGTTGTAGGTCGCGCGGCGACGGATCCCGGCGGCGACCGCGGATGCCTTGCCGCGCAGGATCTGACGCAGCTGGGTGCGGACCCACGTCTCGGCGTCGGGATCGCCGGTCTCGAAGAACGACCAGGCCGCGGTCCAGATGTACTCGGTGACGTGGACGAAGTCCACGAGGACGTGGACGGTGACCCCGCGGCGGGCGGCCTCGGTCTGGATCGCCTCGATCTGGGTGTTGTTCCCGTCGACGAGCACGACCCAGGTCCGCTGGTGGTGGGGGTCGCGCCGCTGCGCCTCGTCGAAGCCGGCCGCGACGATGGTGGCGATGTCGTCGACGACGGAGGCGGTCAGCCACTTCCCGGTCGCCTTCAGCCCCTTCGCCCGCGCGGGTGCGGCGCTGACCTCGGCGTTCGCGCGGCCGGGCAGGGGCAGGACGTCATCGACGGTGCGCGGAGCGGGCGCGGCGTCGTGCACGACCGCGATCTCCGCCATCCGCTTGCGGTTACTCTTCTCGCCGGGCGAGAGCCGGGTCGCGAGCCGGTTCTTCTTCTGCTGGGCGGCCTTCGCGGTCGCCGGGCGCAGCCCCTCGGGGCGCATCACGATGCCTTTCCCGTCGAACTGCAGGACGAGGACGCGGCCGGCGCCGGCGACCTCGAGCTTCGCCCGGGCGTAGAACGCCTCGACGTCGCAGGCCGCGGAGCGGGTCAGCTCGACGGCCTGGCGCTTGCCGACCTTCTGGCCGGTGAAGCGTTCGACGGCGTCGACCGCGCCGTCGAACGAGCCGCGGGTCGCCTCGACGGCGACGTCGCGGCGCAGCGTGTGCGAGTGTGCCCCGGCAGGCAGGTTCAACTCCAGGTCCGCCAGGTGCAGGTTCGGCGTTTTCGGCCGTGGTGCCCGGTACGCCAGCCGGGTGACCACGACCGGCCCGAACCGGGAGACCAGCGTGCGGCTGTGGCCCTTCTCGGCCCGGGTGCGCGTGGTGCCGTCCGCGCCGACCGGCGCCGTCTCGGCCCGCCGTTCCCGCTGGGCGTACGTGTCCAGGCACGCCTGGAGCAACGCCCGGTGCACTTCCCGGCCGCGCTCGTCGATCAGGTCCTCGACAGCGTCGGCCGTCGACCCTGCCGCGACCCTGCTCACCAGGTCCGCCTCGAGCGCGAAGTACAGCTCCCGCGACGCCGCGAACAGCCTCGCGTGCGCGCCTTCCGACTGCTCCCCGTACCCTGACACCCGGGCTCCTTCTTGTTGCGCGTCCATGGCTTAGGCACCACGGAACGTAGCGAGAAGGAGCCCTCCTATTGATCAACCCTGTCACAGCATCCGAAGATCGTTAGATCAACAATCTCACCTCAGCGGAACTGCACCCATCGGAATATTCCGATGGGTGCAGTTCCCGCCAAGTGAGATGATCAAGTCGGTGTGTAGTGGTCGGCGAACTTGCTGTGGTGGACGTGCAGGCACACCTGGCCGAGGTCTATGACACCCGACTGTCCCGTCAGCAGATATCGGATATCACCGATACCGTCCTTGAACGGATGGCCGAGTGGCAGAACCGGCCGCTCGACGCGGTCTACCCGGTCGTCTTCATCGACGCGATCCACGTGAAGATCCGTGACGGGCAGGTCGCGAACCGCCCGATCTACGTCGCTCTCGCCGTCACCTGCGAGGGCACCCGCGAGGTCCTGGGCTCCGGGGTCCCGCGGCATCGCGCAGCGATGTCGGGGGTGGCGGGCCGGGGAACACGGCGACGGCGAAGGCGCCAAGTACTGGCTGAAGGTCCTCACCGAGATCAAAAACCGGGGGGTGCACGACGTCTGCATCCTGGTCTGCGACGGGCTCAAGCACCTTCCCGCCGCCGTCGGGCAGGTCTGGCCGCAAACCATCGTCCAGGCCTGCATTGTGCACCTTTTGCGAAATAGTTTCCGATATGCCTCGAAGAAGGACTGGGCCGCCGTCGCGGCCGCGCTCAAGCCCGTCTACAACGCCGCGTCCGAGGCCGCGGCCCTCGACCAGTTCCTCGAGTTCGCCGAGTCTGACCTCGGACGCCGTTACCCGGCGATCGTGCGACTGTGGGAGAACGCCTGGGCGGAGTTCGTCCCGTTCCTGGCCTTCGACCGCGAGATCCGGACCGTGATCTGCACGACCAACGCGATCGAGAGCTTGAACGCCCGCTACCGCAAGGCCGTCAACGCCCGCGGGCACTTCCCCAGCGAGCAGGCCGCTCTGAAGTGTCTCTACCTGGCCACCATGGCCCTCGATCCCACCGGCACCGCCCGACAACGCTGGTCGAACAAATGGAAAAGCGCATTGAATGCATTCGATATGACTTTTGACGGCCGCCTGACTGTCGGCCGAAAGTAACCCCAGAAAGATTACTTACACCGTTAGATTGGCTCTGGCAAGATTCCGGTGGTGACAGGCAGTTGCCGTGCAGGTATTGTTAGCGCTGTGTGACGCCGAATTCCTGAAGGTCGTTTTTCCTCAGTTCGCTGCGGTGCTCATCGATCGGGTCGTCGATGAGGGGCCGGTGGTACGGGTCGTTGCCCGGACCCGGGCCGGGCCGCTGCCCTGTCCGCGCTGCGGCACCGTGACCGCCCGGGTGCACGGCTATCAGCGCCGCCGCCTGGCAGATCTACCGGTCGGGGGCAGGCCGATAGTGATCGAGCTGACCGTGCGGCGACTGGTCTGCGACAACCTGGACTGCCCGCGGCAGACCTTCCGCGAACAGGTACCCGGACTGGCCCAACGCTATGCCCGCCGCACCCCGGCGCTGGGTACGCTGATCGCCCAGGTGGGGGTGCTACTGGCCGGCCGCGCGGGAGCGGGACTCCTGGGCCGGCTCGCCGTGACCGTCTCACCGACGACCGTGCTGCGCCTGCTCATGGCGCTGCCGATCGCCACCGGGCCGGTCCCGACGGTGCTCAGCGTGGACGACTTCGCGCTCCGGCGTGGGCACCGGCATGCGACCGTGCTGATCGACGCCGTCACGCATCGGCGGGTGGAGGTGCTGCCCGACCGGCACGCGGCCACGGTGGCGGCCTGGCTGCGCGAGCATCCCGGGGTGCAGGTGGTGTGCCGCGACGGGTCGGCGGCCTATGCCGAGGCGATCCACCACGGTGCCCCCGATGCGATGCAGGTCAGTGACCGCTGGCATCTGTGGCACAACCTCGCCCGAGCGGTGGAGAAAACCGTGGTCGCCCACAGCCGCTGCTGGCACACCGGACCGCCCCGCACAATCACTGCCCGTGAGGAACGTACCCGCAGCCGGCACGCTGCCGTCCACACCCTGCTCGACGAGGGCGTCGGACTGCTGGAGTGCACCCGCCGCCTGGGCTGGGCGCTGAACACCGTCAAACACTATGCCCGGGCCGCATCGGCCCAGGCCCTGCAGCGTCCCCCGCAGTACCGTCGCACCCTGGTCGATCCCTACCGCGAGCACCTGCGCCGCCGCCTCGCCGCCGAGCCCGCCGTGGCGGTCACCCGGCTGCTGGCCGAGATCCGTGAGCAGGGTTATCCGGGTAGCGCCACCCTGCTGGTGCGTTACCTCAACCAGGGACGCGCCGACCCCGTACGGACCCCGCCGTCCCCGCGTCGCCTGGTCGGCTGGCTCATGAGCAGACCCGAGCAGCTCCCCGATCATCGGCGGCGCCACCTCGACGACCTGGTCGCCAGCTGCCCGCAGCTGACCGCCCTGGCCGCCCGGATACGCGCGTTCGCCGCCCTGCTCACCGGGCACCACGGCGAGGACCTCGACGCGTGGATCACAACCGTCCGGGATGACGACCTGCCCGCCGTGCACGCCTTCGCCCACGGCCTCGACACCGACCACGACGCCGTCGTCGCCGGCCTGACCCTGCCCTACAGCAACGGCCCCACGGAAGGCGTCATCACCACGGTCAAACTGATCAAGAGGCAGATGTACGGTCGTGCCGGTTTTCCCTTGCTCCGCCAGCGCATCCTGCTCTCATGAACACCTGTCACCACCTGTCACCACCGGAATCTTGCCAGAGCCGTTAGATTGACAGACCCGTTGGG
>NZ_CAUVXG010000077.1:0-2554 GCF_963555885.1 Protofrankia sp. Cr2 | reverse complement strand
CCATGGTGGTGGTGTCAAGGGTAGGGCGAGTACGAACGCGGGTTTGCCGTTGAAGCGGTCGATTCCACCGATCCCGTTGCCGCAGTTGAAGCAGCAGTCGCCGGCGGGGACGACGCTGTCGCCGTTGCCGAATATTGAGTGGCCTGCTGGTTCGTCGCCGGCGGGGACGCCGTTGGAGCTTGAAGAGTGCGGGCCGGGTGTCTGTGCGGATGCGTTGCCGCGGGGAGATGGGGCGTCCGGGCAGGGCACGAACGGTAGCTGTGCCTCGGCGGGGGGTCCGTCGCCGCTGGTGATGACTTGTGTGCCGGACGAGCCCGGACCTGATCCGGCTGCGGGTGGCAAGGGCCGTCCACCCGGTGGCGGTAAGCCTCCCGCCCCACCCACCTTCCCCGATTCACCCACCAACCCCGACGACGACGGCAACGGCGATCAGGAGGGGTACAGTGACTCTGCCAATGCAGATCCAGGCGCCGTTGGTGCGTCACGCGTAGCCCGCGTTCTCTCACATTTCGGAAGGGATGTTGTGGATGAAGGTCGCATCGTCACAACACCGTATGGTAAAACTGATATTGACGTCGTACTGCGAGATCAGACTTTCATCGAGGTGGGTGGTCCTGCGAAAGCGCAGAATTTAGCCAAATTTGGGCAGCAGCTTCAGCGTGTAGCGTGGGCTGCGAACAATGCTGGAGGCCGTGCGATTTTTATGTACGAGTCCGGTACCCCGCAGAGCGCTATCGATCTTGCTATCAAATGGTTCGGTGCTGGTGGAGCGAGGCCGATTCCGTGACGTCGCCTTGGACCTTTCGATCCCTTCTTCCTTTCGGCGCCTTGTCCACTGATAGCATTGGCTGCTTACTTGCCGAGTTCGGTCGCGCCGGGTTCGTCTCTCGGCGCAACGAGGACGACGGTATCGTATGTGTAGCAGGTGATGGTGCTGGTGTACTTCATTTCGAGTCGATGCGTGGCGTAATTCAATGGCTCGGCGATGCGGATGGTTTGATCGCATTAGAAAATGAGGATGGCATCGAGTTTTCTATATCAATCCATCGAGCGCACGGGATCTTGCCGCTGGAGATGGCAGGGCTTCCCGATAGCCCGCAGTTCGACGTCTGCGCTCTGGATGTCGATACCTTCTTTCTATCCGATGAGTATCGCGATCGGTCTTGGTCGTATATTGATTCTCTTATCGGAGTCGTAGCATCTACGCTTGGCCCTTCATTCATCTATGGCATGGATGAGGATGCGCTCGAAGTAACACGGTCGCTCCAGTGCATCCACCGACGTGTCTCTCAGGGTCGTATGCCTCGTGTATTGTCTTGGCTAACGGAAGTGCCGGAAAATTCGCCCTTGGCTGTGCAGCTGGAGGTGATTTCTGCGGTGTTGAACCGTCCAATTGTTATTCGAGACGAATATATAAGCCTGCGAGTGACTGAGAAGCCGTGGTCCTCAAGCTTAGCCTTGCTTAAGCGTGCTGGTGAGTTAGTCCGAGATGCAACCAACGATTCCGGCTATCGGCCATAGATAAGGCTGCGGGCTCACCACTGACCAGGGGGAAGTACGGGCTTTCATTCGGTTTTTTGGAGCTTGCGACAGGCCAGTGGTGTGATCTTGTTCTGATAGCGAGATCGTTCAGGGGCGGAACCCGTCGACCTTTTCGAGGTAAGATTTTATAAAAACTTCTGAATCTTCTGCTCTGTGCCACCGTCGCGCTGCGCTGGGATTGTCTCCGAAGGGTTGATCCAGGTCGGCCAACCCGGCCGGGTTGGCGGGGTCGGGGAGTCAGAGTTTCGGCTATGACCGGGCGGACCGGCTGACCAGCTGGACGAGTCCGGCGAGCGTCACGACGAGCTATGGCTGGGATGGGGCGGGGAACCGCACCGCGGTGAACGGCACGGCGGCGACGTTCGATGAGCGGAATCGGCTGCTCGCTGATGGGACGGCGACGTATACGTATACGGCGCGGGGGACGCGGGCGACCCGGACCGCGGGCGGTACTACCGCGACCACGACGTTTGACGGGTTTGATCGGTTGGTGTCGGACAGTACGTCGGGCAGCACGTCCTACGGGTATGACGGGTGGGATCGGCTCGCGGTCCGTAACGGCACCACGTTGGGTTATGCGGGGGTGGAGAAGGAGCCGGTCGCCGATGGTACGTCGACGTATGCCCGGGATCCGGATGGGGATCTGATCGGCCTGGGGACGTCGGGGGGTAACTGGGTGCCGTTGGCTGACACGCACGGGGATGTGGTGGCGGCGTTCACCGTCAACGGTGCGGGTCTGACGGATCAGAAGGCGTTCGATCCGTTCGGGGTCCAGACGACCGCGGGTAGTGCGAATGTGCGGGTGGGGTTTCAGGGGTCGTGGACGGATCCGACGACGGCCAAGGTGAGTGCGGAGGCCCGCTGGTACACCCCGGGGACGGGTGGGTTTGTCTCTCGGGACAGTGCGGGTCTGCCGTTGACGTCGGGGATCTCGGCGAATCGGTATGTGTATGGCAACGCGAATCCGCTGGCCTACAACGATCCGTCGGGGCATTTCGCGCCGGCTGTTGGA
>NZ_CAUVXG010000076.1:0-19417 GCF_963555885.1 Protofrankia sp. Cr2 | reverse complement strand
CTCCCGTCCTGTGCGCACCCACCCTCCGTGCACCCGACGGCTATGTTCCGGCTGCTTCCATGCCCCGTAGTTCCTTCTTCAGCTCGGAGATCTCGTCGCGCAGGCGAGCGGCCAGCTCGAACTGCAGCTCCTTGGCCGCTTCGTGCATCTGGTCGTCGAGCTGGCGGATGAGCGCAGCCAGGTCGGCTCGGGGCATGCCCGCCAACTGCGCCGCGTGCCGTCCGACCGCGCCGTCGCGACCAGTCTTCGCCGACGCTCCCTTTGAGGACATGCCGGGAGCTGAGACCTTCCCACGGGACTGTGCGCGACCGCCGCCACCGATCAGCTCACCCTCGGCGCTCTCCCGCACAAGGTCATCAAGAATGTCGATGACCTTCTTACGCAGCGGTTGCGGGTCGACACCGCGCTCGGTGTTGTAGGCGATCTGCTTGACGCGCCGACGGTTGGTCTCGTCGATGGCCCTGCGCATCGACGGGGTCACCTTGTCGGCGTACATGTGCACCTGGCCGGAGACGTTACGGGCCGCCCGGCCGATGGTCTGGATCAGCGATTTGTCTGACCGCAGGAAGCCCTCCTTGTCCGCATCCAGAATGGAGACCAGCGAGACCTCGGGCAGATCCAGCCCCTCCCGCAGCAGGTTGATACCGACCAGCACGTCGAACTCACCCCGGCGCAGTTCCGTGAGCAACTCGATCCGCCGCAGGGTGTCGACCTCACTGTGCAGGTAGCGGACACGGATACCGAGTTCGAGGAGATAGTCGGTGAGATCCTCGGACATCTTCTTGGTCAACGTTGTGACCAGCACCCGTTCGTCACGTTCGGCACGCGACCGGATCTCACCGACAAGGTCGTCGATCTGACCCTGGGTCGGCTTCAGGACGACCTCCGGATCGAGCAGGCCGGTCGGACGGATGATCTGCTCGACCACCCCGTCGGAACGGGCCATCTCGTATGGTCCCGGTGTCGCCGAGAGATACACCGTCTGGCCGATGCGCGTGCAGAACTCCTCCCAGCGCAATGGCCGGTTGTCCATGGCGCTGGGCAGCCGGAAGCCGTGCTCGACCAGGTTGCGTTTGCGGGACATGTCGCCTTCGAACATCCCGCCGATCTGTGGGACCGTGACGTGGGACTCGTCGATGACCAGCAGGAAGTCGTCCGGGAAGTAGTCGAGCAACGTGTACGGCGCCGTGCCGGCGGCACGCCCGTCAATATGCCGGGAGTAGTTCTCGATACCCGAACAGAAACCGACCTGGCGCATCATTTCGATGTCATAGGTGGTGCGCATCCGCAGCCGCTGGGCCTCCAACAGCTTTCCCTGGCGTTCCATCTCGGCGAGCCGCTCGGTCAGCTCCGCCTCGATGCCCGCGATCGCCCGCTCCATCCGTTCCGGGCCGGCGACGTAGTGGGTGGCGGGGAAGACGAACACCTCGGTCGCGTCGCGGACGATCTCACCGGTCACCGGATGCAGATAGGTCAGCCGTTCGATCTCGTCCCCGAACATCTCGATCCGGACGGCGAGCTCCTCGTAGGCGGGAAACACCTCGACGGTATCGCCGCGGACGCGGAACGTCCCGCGAGTGAAGGCCAGGTCGTTGCGGGTGTACTGGACGTCGACGAACCGGCGCAGCAACCTGTCGCGTTCGATCTCCTCCCCGACCCGCAAACGGACCATGCGCTCGATGTACTCCTGCGGGGTGCCCAGACCGTAGATGCAGCTCACGCTCGCCACGACCACCACGTCTCTGCGCGTGAGCAGGCTCATCGTGGCCGAGTGGCGCAGCCGCTCGACCTCCTCGTTGATCGACGAGTCCTTCTCGATGTAGGTGTCGGTCTGGGCGATGTAGGCCTCTGGCTGGTAGTAGTCGTAGTACGACACGAAGTACTCGACGGCATTGTGCGGCAGCAGTTCCCGGAACTCGTTGGCCAGCTGCGCGGCGAGGGTCTTGTTGGGCGCCATCACCAACGTCGGGCGCTGCAGCTCCTCAACGAGCCACGCGGTGGTCGCCGACTTGCCAGTACCGGTCGCGCCGAGCAGGACGATGTCGGTGTCACCGGCACGGACGCGGCGGGCGAGCTCCGCGATCGCGGCTGGCTGGTCGCCGGACGGCTCGAAGTCCGACACGACCTGCAACGGCGCGGTCGAACGCTCGAGGTCATTGCCAGGACGATCAGCGGTGGGGCTCACGTGTCCTACAACACCACACAGGTCCGACAGTTTCCGTCCGGCCTACCCGATCGCGCCGGAAAGACGGCGCCACACGTCGTCCACCTGGGTCCGCAGATCTTCCAGGCTGCCACTGTTGTCCACGAGGATGTCGGCCACCGCGCGGCGAGCGGAGTCCGACGCCTGGTTGGCCATCCGCGCCAGCGCCTGCTCCCGCGCAAGCCCCCGATCGGCCAGGCGGGCAAGGCGGACCTCGCGTGGCGCCGCCACGACGACGATCATGTCATAGCCGCCGGACAGGCCAGCCTCGACGAGCAACGGCACGTCGTACACGACCACCGCGTCGGCCGGAGCATCGGCCATGCGGCGGGTCGCCTCCGCGCCGACCAGCGGATGCGTGATCGCCTCAAGACGGCGCCGAGCGGCGGGGTCGGCGAACACGACCGCCCCGAGCGCCTCCCGATCGAGGCTGCCGTCGGCGCACAGCACCTGCGGCCCGAACTCGTTCACGACGGCCCGCAGCCCCGGTGTGCCGACGGCGACGACCTCCCGGGCGATCGCGTCCGCATCGATGACGACGGCACCGTGATCAGTCAACAGCCGCGCCACCGCGCTCTTGCCCGCGCCGATCCCACCGGTCAGCCCCACCCGCAGCATGTGCCCGAGTCTCCCGCATGACCGACCTCGTCGGATAGAGGGCCTAGCCAGTGCGGCCCAGGCATATCAGTGGAAAACAATGTAGTCACAACAACAGTAGACATATAACGTAATATCCGTCATGGTCTGTGGTGGGTTCGTGACGCTGCGGCCACCGGTTCGGTGCCGCCGCGGCCGACGAGACCGGGATCCGACGTTCGCATTCGTCCTCCGGGGGTTGTCTGTCATGGCTGGGTACCATCGCTGCAGGCCGTGCGCGGTACCGCCGCACCTACTCGAACGCATCGCGCGCAACGGCACCGACGACCAGCGGTCCTGGGCGCTGTCCACGCTGGCCCGCGACACCTCGGTGCGTTCCGTGCGCGTGCACAATGCCCTGCTGCGGGGCGGGTCCAGAGGCACGCTGGTACCCCGGCTGGCGCCTTCCGAAACAGCCGACCGGGTCATCGGTGATGCCGCCGGCACGGAGACCCTGCCGGGACGGGCGGTACGCACCGAAGGGGGCGATGCCACCGCCGACGCCGTCGTCAACGAGGCATACGACGGTCTCGGCTCGACCTTCACGTTCTTCCAGACCGTCTACGACCGCGACTCCATCGACGACGAGGGAGTCGCACTGCGCGCGACGGTCCACTACGGCGACCACTACGACAATGCCTTCTGGGACGGTCGGCAGCTGGTGTTCGGCGACGGTGACGGCGAACTGTTCAACGGTTTCACCACGTCGCTGGACATCATCGGGCACGAGCTCACACACGGCGTGACCGAGGATGAAGCGCAGCTGATGTACTTCAACCAGCCCGGCGCGCTCAACGAGTCCGTCAGCGATGTCTTCGGCTCACTGGTCAAGCAGTACGCGCTGGACCAGAGCGTCGACGAGGCCGACTGGCTGATCGGTGCGGATCTACTCGCACCCGGTGTCGCCGGGGTCGCGCTGCGGTCCATGAAGGAGCCTGGAACGGCGTTCGACGACCCGGTGCTCGGGGACGACAACCAGCCCGGCCATATGGACCACTACGTGCGCACCACGACCGACAACGGTGGTGTGCACATCAACTCCGGCATCCCCAACCATGCCTTCTACCTCGCCGCGGCGGCCATCGGCGGCAAAGCGTGGGAGAAAGCCGGGCTCATCTGGTACGACGCGCTGCGGGCGCCGCAGCTACGGCCGAACTCCACGTTCCGGGCCTTCGCCTCGCTCACCGTCCGGCAGGCCCGGCTGCTCTTCGGTGACGATGAGGTGAGGGCCGTCACCGAAGCATGGCGTGCCGTCGGCGTCATCATGTAGATCCGAATGTAGATCGGGATGTAGGTCCGAGTCCCGGATCTCGCGACCCCGGAAGGTCCGAACCCGTGTCGCCGACACGATCATAAGCGACAATGACAGGGTGACTGACGAACACGTGCGGATCGTCCTGGAGCGGTCAGGGGGCTTCGTCGGACAGGCGATCAGGCGCGGCCTCGACACCGCCGAACTCCCAGCCTGCGAAGCCGCACAGCTGCGTGGCCTCGCCGCCGATGTGGAGGCTACCGGAACCCGTTCCGACAGCGCCTCCACCCCGGCGGCCCGCCCCGACCGTTTCACCTACACCCTGGAGGTTGACCGCGCCGGACGCCGACTCATCCGGCGCTTCAGCGAGCCGGTCCCAGAGGAGCTGCGCACGTTGCTTGCGCTGCTGTCCAAAGCACCGCGGTTGCCCGCCCACCGGTAGGAGCGCGACCAACCCCGACAACGGTGACCGGTGGTTGGCCAGCGGCTACGATGATCATATCGTGGCACGTCGGTGGGCGCCCGCGTGAGCGTGCTGCGCACCCGCGACAATCGGCACGGTTGGAAGGGATCGGGTGAAGGCCAGACCGACGAGAGCCACGGCTGCGGCGGTGAGCATGGCTGCTCGCAGTCCGGCGAGCTGCGCGTCGGCGTAGCGCTCGACAAGGGCCTGCGCCTGCGCCGGCGGTATCGCGGTGCTCGCCAACGCGGCCCGCACCTGCTCGGTGGACACGAAGCCGACCCCGGCCTCAAGCTGCACCCCGACCTGCGTTCGGACGAGCTCGGAGATCCGCGGGTCGTTCTCGACACGATTCTGGAGCGCCACGGAAAGGGCGCTGATCACGATTGCTCCCATCAGCGCGGTTCCGAGTGCCGAACCGAGGTTCTGGGCGGTGTACTGAAAGCCCCCGACCTGGCTACGGTCCGATTCGCCGACCGAGGACTGCACGACGTTGCCGAGCTGTGATGCCAGTAGTCCCAGCCCGACACCCAGTACCGCCATGGCCACCGCGAACCTCAGGTCGTCGATCCGCGGGTCGACCGCGGCCACCAGGAAGAGGGATGCACCCATCAGCACCAGCAGGCCCAGTCGCACCACCAGACGTGGGCCGACCACCCGACCGAGCACCGGACCACTGATCGAGGTTGCCAGCATTGTGACCGAGACGGGCAGCAGCCGCAGCCCCGTCTCAAAGGCATTGAATCCCTGAACGACCTGAAGATAGAGCGGAATCGTGAAAAAAAGCCCGAGCAGAATCACGTTCTGGATGCCGAGTACCGCCAGCCCGGATCGCAGCGGTTGAACCGCCAGCAGCGCAAACCGCACCAGCGGATCGCAACCGGATCTCTCCCGGTGAGCCTCCCAGGAGCGGAAGGCCATCAGCACCGCGAAGCCAGCCGCCACCACAAACGGGGTGAGGGAGAATCCGAACGGCGCCACCGGTGAATTCTTCGGCCGCAGCCATCCCCATGAACTGCTCTGCAGGATCCCGATGACGACCAGTGAAAGCCCCAGCGCTGACAGAAACGCACCGAAGACGTCGAAACCGCCGCCGGCGGCGACGGCTCCGTCACGCGAAACGGCTATGTCACGAGAAACGGTTGGGTCACCAGAAACGGTTGGGTCACCAGAAACGGCTGGGTCACCAGAGACGGCTGGGTCACCAGAGACGGCTGGGTCACCAGAGACGGCTGGGTCCCGAATCCACCGGACCATGCTGAGAATCAGCATGACCAGGACGACCTCGCCGGCGAACACGACGCGCCACGTCCACGCCGTGGTCACCCAACCGCCAAGCAGCGGACCCACGGCAATACCGGCACCGGCCAGCCCACCGATCACCGCATAGGCGACCGCCCGTTCGCGGCCGGCGTAGTTGCCACTGACAAGTGCGGCCAGTGCCGGCAGCACCAATGCGGCGCCCAGCCCCTCGACAACCGACCAGCCCACGGTCAGGATGACAAGTGTGGGCGCCAGTGTGGTGATCAGCGATCCGATCCCGTAGACGACGAGGCCGACGGTGAACGTACGTCGCCGACCCCACAGATCACCAACCTTTCCACCGGTAATCATAAAGGCTGCCATCACCAGCGAGTAGGCAGTGATGACCGCCTGGATCGCGGTCACGTTCGTGTCGAAATCCTCGACGAGTCGAGTGATCGAAACGTTCATCACCGCGGCGTCCAGCACCATGAGAAACTGTGCCGCACCGAGGACGACCAGCGCCTTCCACCTGCCCAACGGGCCTCCCCACAGCGGTCACCACCACGGTGGTGCGGAAATTATCCAGCCAGGAACGATCAAAAACCCGCAACGCCGCCGGACGCCGCCGAATACCGGGATCAGGCGAGAACCTTGGCCTTCATCTGTTCGAACTCCGCGTCGGAGATCGCACCGCGGTCCCGCAGTTCGGCAAGCCTGGACAACTCGTCGGATGGACTCGCCGTTCCCGCGGTCGTGCGTACGTAGTCGCGGAAGTCCTGCTCCTGACGTGCCGACCGCCGGGCAGCCCGTTCATGCATGCTGCCGCCCCGAAAAATCAGATACACCAGAACGCCGAACAAGGGCAACAGGATGACGAAGATGATCCAGGCTGCCTTTCCCCAACCGGACAGATCGTGGCTCAGCAGAACGTCGGATATAACGGCGAACAACAGGTAGAACCACAGCAGGAACAGGAAGAACCACAGCATCGTCCAGAAGACGCTGAGCAGCGGGTACTGATAATCGGTCTGCACGACTACCCCCTCGGTCGTCCGCACGCCCTTCTGGTTCCCCGACCCACACGGCCGGTAGAAGGTTCGCGAGTCACGACATCACTCACCCCTGCACTACCCACCGGCCGACTTCGCTACCGCCGCCGGGCGGTAACGCCGGCCCGGTCACCCTCGCCAGGTGAATTCCAGGCGAGGGTGGGCACATCGCCGGCGAGGACGGGAAGGAGCCGGTAATGGACCGGCGCACACACCACGGCATTCCCTGCGACCTGACGTTCCCGGCGATCTGACATGACCTCCCCCGACGGCACGAACGACGCCCGTAGTCATCCCGGCGGGTACCCCGTCGCGTTCGCGGTGGACTACCCGACGGATCCGCGGAACCGGCTGACCACCTTCTTCCGGATATTCACGGCAGTGCCGATCGCAGTCATCCTCATGGCGGTGGGTGGTGGGTCTCCCTCCTGGGGTGGCCTCGGGGCCGCCAGTGGGTTGCTTTTCGTCGCGCCGCTACTGATGATCGTGTTCCGACAGAAATACCCACGCTGGTGGTTCGACTGGAATCTCCAGCTGCTCCGGTTCTCCAACCGGGTCACGGCGTATCTGCTGCTGTTGCGCGACGACTACCCGTCGACCGACGCCGAACAGGCCGTCCACCTTGAGATCGGCTACCCGGACGCGGCACGCTTGAACCGCTGGTTGCCGCTCGTCAAGTGGTTCCTGGCGATCCCACACTACGTCATACTGATCTTCCTGCATGTCGGGGTGGTATTCGCGGTCATCATCGGATGGTTCGCCATTCTGATCACCGGACGGTTCCCGCAGGTTGTATTCGACTATGTCGTGGGCGTGCTGCGCTGGACGAACCGGGTCATAGCCTATGCATTCGCCCTCACGACCGACGCCTACCCACCCTTCCGGCTCATGCCCTGACGCCGACCAGAACGCAGCCCGTGCCATCGGATGCCACCCGGGACAGGCCCCGGTGGACCCCCGACCCCGGCCATGGGACACTTCGCGCCGTGCTTTCCGCGGCCGCACCCCGCGGTGCGGACGACCCGCCCGCGGACGCCACCCTGATGCGGGTCCCGCCGCCGGCCACCGCCATGCAACCCGTGGCGCAGCCGCCTCAGGCGACACAGCCACCGCACACCGAGGGTGCTCCGGCTCCGGCTCCGACCCTGCGCCGGCCGGTGTCCGAACGTCCCGCTGACTTCCCCCCGGACCAGCTCCGTGACCTGCACGCCCGGCTCGCCGCCGGCGACGCCGACGCGCTCGCGCAGGTGCACGCGCGCTACGCCCGCTACCTCGCCGCCGCGGCCGCCCAGATCACCGCGGATCGCGAAGCCGCGGCCGAGGTCGTCCAGGATGTCCTGGTACACCTGTGGGAGCACCCGTTGCGTTTTGATCCCGACCGCGGCGCCCTGCGCGCCTACCTGGTCGTCATGGCCCGACGGCGGGCGGTGGACTGGGTCCGGCGGGAAAGCGCGCGCCGGCCCTCCGAGACCGTCGCCCGGGAACTGGCCGCAACGCCCGACGGCCCGGCCGCCGACACGGTGGTGCTGACCGAGGTCACCGCGGCGATCGTGCGCCGCGGTGTGGCGGATCTCCCCACGTTGCTGCGGGAAGCGGTGGAACTCGCCTTTTTCGACGGCTGCACCTACCGTGAAGTGGCAACCCGACTCACCATTCCGGAGGGCACCGCAAAGTCCCGGATCCGCACCGCCCTGCAGAAACTCGCGGTCCGGTTGGAACGCGAAGGGGTTCACGTGTGAGCGCCAGGAAGGTCGAACCGTACGACCTTGCGCCCACGCCCGCGCATCCGCTGCACAATCCGGCCACCGACGGCCCCGGACTGCATGTTGATGACCTTCTCGCTGCGTACGTCCTCGACGCCTGCGATCCGGACGAGACGGTCATCGTCGACACGCACCTCGGCCGGTGCAAGCGCTGCATGGCCATGGCCGAGACGCTCAGCACCGGTCTGCTCGGGCTCATCGGCGGGCAGCTGGACGCCGAGGTCGAGGTCCAGGCCGACGCCGAGCTGCTGCCGGATGCCGAACCGAGCGGTCCCGCCAGCATGGCCGCGGTCATGGCGGCGGCTCTGACTCGCCGTCCAGCCGCGCCGGTGACCTCGGAGCTCGCAGCTCCCTACCTCACTCAGGTTGGCGCCGTCGACCGGTTGCTGGCCGAGCTCACCACCGACGACTGGACGCGCGAGATCGTCAACGGCTGGAACACCCGCGAGCTCGTCGCGCATCTAGCCGCCTCCGACGGGCTGGTCGCGGCCGGGATCGGCTTGGCGGTGGATCCGCCGGTGCACAGCACCGACCTGGACGAACGGACCGCCGCCGTGCACGCTCACCAGCATGGCTGGACGACCGAGCGCACCTGGTCGTCCTGGCACGACGGCGCGGGACGGATCGCCGAGCGCATCGGGCACGGCGACTCCGCCGGCGCAGGGGCACAGACCGCGCCGGTCGACACCCGCGCCGCCCGCCTGCGCGACCATCTGACGCTGCGGGCGTTCGAGACGTGGATTCACGGCCGCGATATCGCCGAGCAGGTTGGTCTGGCCATGCCGCTGCCGCCCGCCGACCATCTGCACCGGATGGTCGACGCCGCGATGCGGAAACTGAACCCGACGATGCGGGCCGCGCTACCGCCCACATCGAGGGACGCGACCCTTGTGGTCAGTCTCTCGGGCGCAGGTGGCGGCCGGTGGATGATCGGGCCGGACGGCGCCGCGGAGCTGGCCGCAACCGGCGAACCGCCCACCGTGGACGCGGCGATGTCCGTACCCATCGTCGACTTCTGCCTGCTCGTCGCCGATCGCCGCCAAGCCCGCGACGTCGGCGCCGAGATCGCGGGAGACACCGCGATCGCACAGGCGATGCTCGACGTCGCGCCCTCGTTCGCCGGCGCCTGACCCGCCGGAAGGCTCCGGCTACGCGGAACCAAAAAACGCGTGGGTTGTCCGGGGTGGACCGTCACCCCTGTTCCAGTCCGTTAATCGGTAGTGACCTTCATCACAATTTGTCCTCGTCTTAGGTACTCGGTGGTCGGGCTGCTCCGATCGCTACGCATCCTGGTACTTCAGGTCACGGGCACGCTCGCTGGTGATCACGAACCGGGCAACGATGTCGCCAGCAATCCACATCTGATCATCAATTCGTGTGAATAGCCGAGGCAAGTGCCGTTGCGTGGACGGCCGACGCTGGCAGCTCCGGATACACGCCGTCTCATCGGGGCCTGCTGCATACACAGGCCCGCATAATCCCCAAGCAGGTCCTCGGCAATCATCGACGGAGACTGCCACATCACAAGATATCCTGCGAAATCATTGGACCTTACCGCCGAAATCGCGCTCGCCGAGCTCTGTGTAAAGGCGCAATATCCACAGATAGAGTGACTGAATGGATCGTCACTGTGCACAGCTACTCATCGACTTGCCAATGTACGCAAGTATCTATACGATCATGACCAGTTCCTATATCTTGGGAAAAATGGCACATAGTCCTGCGGGATCTGCGAAAGGGGATAATTATGGCAACCGAGATGTTCGGGGCACATGGCGATGTTCCCGGCGAGGACAGCTCGGGGGTCCACGAAGGCGCCTACAGCAGCTCTCCGTTCGATCCACACGAGCATTCTTCTCCGGATCACACCTATGGGGCCGAGTCGACGGGTCACGGCAGTGGTATAGACCCGATCAGCGGTGCCGTGCAAAGCGGCGCTGGTCAGCCCCAATTTGGCGCAGGCGCCTGCTCTCATTGCAGTGGTTACGGCCAGTCCGGCGGCGAGGCATGCTGGTATTGCGGAGGAACCGGCGTCGCATCCGGCTACATGTAGCCTGATCTCCTCGCCTACCTCGACCTCCGTCGCTGCGAGCGCCACGTCATTGAGTATGTTCGTCGTGCCACTCTAACTCTGACCCGAGTTGTGATCTCCCGTCACGTCGCCGCCGATCTTCGCTGACCGGCTACCACTCGCAGCGGCACCCGCTGTGAGGTAAGTACTCGTGGCTGGCGATTCCCAGGTATTTGTCAACCAAAAAAGAGAGGGAAATCCGATGGGCGTAGCCCTCCACACCGCGATGTTTGGAGGCACACGATGCGGAAAGACAACCCTGCTCGTACAAATGATGAGCACCATCCGGAAACAACTCTCTGACGCAAATATGGATCTTCGCATTGCACAAAAAACGACCGAGGCTTTCAGCAAGGCGCGTAGCGAGCTTTCAGAACTCGTCACGAGAGTTTACAAGGGCGAACCGATCGGTTCCATCGGGGTCGCAGGCAGTACGGAAGTAAGAGGGTATGGTATAGGAATAGACAACAGTGACGGAGTGACAGCGGCGGAGCTGATTTTTCACGACTATCCGGGCGAGTACCTGGAAAAGCTCACGAAAGAAGAATCCGGCTCCGCCGAGCTTCGCGCGCGACTGTCTAATGCCAATGCGCTACTCATTGCTGTTAACACTCCGATATTGATGGCGAGTCTCAATCGAGAGCCAGAGTGGCACGACCTCCATTTGTACTCCAACTACCCCGACGTTCTCAACAATGTGTTCACAGAGTATGATTCAGTTCCCAATCTAGTACTGTTCTGTCCGATCAAGAGCGAGCGCTGGCTAAACGATGATCCACGCGGCAGGGATTTGTTGACCGCCGTGGAGCAGGGATACAGGAAGCCACTCAGAACGCTCAGAAGAGACCATCCAAATACGAGGGTGATGCTCATACCAGTCGCAACTTGCGGAAGTATCGAATTCGAGTCCTTCGAGACCTACGGACCGCCAGGAACTCCCTTGACCATCAATAATGTCATCGAGAAGTTCCGACCAACCGCAGGAGGTGGCCCGCCTGGTCATGATCGACTACATCCCAAGTTCAACGACCAGCCGTTGCGACACCTCATGAAGCAGGTATTGGAAACGGTGGATTATCAGCACCTCGTCAAAGCATACTCCGATTCGATGGCTACCAGGAAGACGTTTGAGAAAAAGGCTGATACCAGCCTGCAGGTAGCCACCAACTGGTTGGCAGATAAATGGACCAAGGCCGATCTCCCCAAAATCGGCTTCGTGGAGGATTTCATTGACGAGTGGGGAGGCAAGGCCGACTACCAGCGTGCTGCCGGCACAGTCGCTGCAGAGGCAACCGCCAAGCCGCCGATCTATGTGCTATGAGTGACGCCGGCATTCGGTGTTGGGTTGAAGCCGGAACAATGCGGCGCGGCCGGTACTGGCGCGAGCCCGGGGTAGAGAACGGCCGAGAATCCACTGACCCGCCGCAGTGGGCCGCCGAGCTGCTCGGCAGCTTGCACTCCGGGCGTCCGTCTGTGGCGTGGCGGACGACGGAGCGGGCCTCGATCACATGTGCGAGTGGGTTTCCTAGCGACCAGAAGCTAGTATGGGGAAAGGCATACTGGTCACTCGTAGTGACTGGACCCGCAGGGGATAGCCAGATACGGGAGGTGGCGGCCGCCCTGCTCGACGCCGTGGACTACGACCCGCCGAGCGCACGAAGCACTGATGTTACGGCCGTGGTCAGGGCGGCAATTAACGAGGTGAATCCGGCGACATTTACAGTGCAGGCCGACCTTCTTGAAGAGCTTGTCCAAGCCGCGAGCCAGGCATCGACCGAATGGGACAAGGGTGAGGAAGCCGACCCTCGCAGCGGTACGCATCTGGCTATGCAGAGTGGGACCCAACATCACCGATTCTCCGAATGTGCGGCGGCAAATAACGACACAAATCTTCGCCGTGAACAGTCGGCATACCTACGTAAAATTCAAGACGATACGTTCACCACCGTAGCGGCGACCTTTTCCGTGACAGCCGGACCCCTGCTCGGGGAGAAGTCCTGGGTGCTCACACCCGGCGGTGTTATCAACGACGATCCATTCGGGATCCCCGGAAATGATCGACATGACGAGCCTACAGATCGATTCTCAATCTCTTTTCGAAAGATGAAGAAGCACTGCCCTCTAAGAAACAAAAAACAAACCTGAGGTATTAAAGTCGCTGGGAGCCAAGTGTATGGCAGCCGCGCTCCAGCTTGAAAGGGTCACAATGGAACCTACGCTGGTCGCAGTCTTCCTTGGGCAGATTGCACGGCCGATCATCGATTCCATGCTGGGTGTACATAAGCATGGAATCGAGCGAGACGTGAAAGCTTCGGATACGCGGTTGGACGAACGGCGCAAGATTCTCTGGGAGAATCAATCGCCGTTCGTTACCGGCGATACTATCGCCCGAGAGCTCGTTGAAGGCGAGACCAGAGAGAGCTGCCTACCAGTGGTGCTAATAGCGCCGTTCTACGACGAGCGCAAGCCAGCAAGCCAGCGGCACGACGCAGTCGGCGAGTTCAGAACCGCAATTCGGGAATCTCTAAACAACGCTCCCTGGGCCTCCTTGTACAGGACTCTGGACGGACTCCTACGGCCATTGACAAATTCCGATCTCGATCTACTGAGAATTCGAGTCGTCCTTTCTGGACTTCCTGTGATAGTTCTATGGGGATCAGTTAAAAGTAGTGCCGAGACAGTGCTGGGCGTGCGGATGTGGGGCATGACAAAAGATCCAAATCGCGAATTTGTGGTGTCGAGCACTCCGATTCCGCTACCCCCAATCCCAGAGCTTTCTTTCAGTGAAGGAATGACCGCACTTCGTAGTTTCGATTCAAAAGTTGGCTGGGAGATGGCGGCAGTTGCCGGCATCGGAGCAGATTGGTTCGCTTGTCATCATCGAAACCTTGAGCCCGTTCTTCCAAGGTTGCTGACTCTGGACACGGAGCGAAATATCGAGCTCGCTGTCAGCGCCGCAACTGGCGGCGTATCCAAAGCCGAGCTCTCCCCCCGTCAGCGGCTCGCGGGAGTACGGTCTCTTGCTTCGGCAGGTGCTGGCAAGGAAGCGCGGCAGGCAATCGCATCCATGGCTGACGATACCGTCGATGTTTGGCGCTCCGAACCCGATGCCGTGGATGTGCGGCTTGCCGCAGAGATAGTAGACGCAGCTACGGTGGCAATTCACGTCGAACAGCGAGAGATCCAAGATCCTCCCCTGTGGAGCGGATGGACAGGTTTCGTTCAAGCCACAACGGCGGCCACGAAAGACACGGCGCTCCCGACGCAGACCCGTCGAATCGCTGACGAATATTCGCGCGCTGCGGCGAGGCACTCTATTGCTGACGTCGCTGCGTCACTGAACGGAAGACTCGGCACTATTGCTGTTGCCCACGCTACGGCTGAATCATTCGAGGTTGCTGTCAATCGGCTATGGCGAGACTATGGAGTGCCTGAAATAGTACTTGACAAGATGATCGAGGCCGCTGCGTCCCTCAAAGCTGCCGCAGCCGCTCCGCCTTCTCCGGGGGGTGCAGTCTTTTCCAGGTGATCTGATTATGGTGGTACGGGGTTGCCCAGGTATCGGGCCCGCTGGATGCGATGGTGCTCCTGGTCGGAGTCGTCACGGAGCAGGGCTCCAGCGCGCTGGTGATTTGCGACGTCAGCCCTTGACGCACAGGACGGCACGCAGTTCCGCGGCGACCTGGACCAGGTCCCGCTGGTCGGCGATGACCTGCTCGACGTCCTTGTAGGCCGCCGGGATCTCGTCGATCACACCGGCGTCCTTACGGCATTCCACCCCTGCCGTCGCCACTGCGAGATCCTCGACGGTGAACATCTTCTTCGCCTTCGACCGGCTCATCCGCCGACCGGCCCCATGCGACGCCGAATGAAAAGACTCCGGATTCCCCAGGCCACGAACGATGTAGGACCGGGTGCCCATCGAACCCGGAATGATGCCGTATTCCCCGGCCCGTGCTGAAATCGCGCCCTTGCGGGTCACCAGCACATCCGCGCCATAATGATGTTCTTCGGACACGTAGTTGTGATGGCAGTTCACCGCCGCGAACGCTTGTTCCCCCGCATACGGACCCGCTTGCGGCGCAACCGGCAGCCGCAGGCCCGGGAAGAAACCCTGCAGCACATCCCGGTACAGACCGAGCATCGTCACCCGATTCAGCTGTGCGTACCGCTGCGCCCAGACCAGATCATGCCGGTACGCCCGCATCTCCGCCGTGCCCGCGAGGAACACCGCCAGATCCCGGTCGCGCAGGTCGGCGTTGTGCGCCAGCCGTTTCGCGATCCCGATATGAACCTCGGCCAGCTCCTTGCCGATGTTGCGTGAACCCGAGTGCAGCATCAGCCACACCTGGTCGCCGGTATCGAGGCAGAGCTCGATGAAGTGGTTGCCCGAGCCGAGCGTCCCGAGCTGTGCCATGGCCCGCTCCAGTCGGCCCGAGACCAACGGGTGCAGGTCGGCGAAACCATCCCAGAGCTCCCGCTGGGAGCGCACCCGGGTCGAGACGGTCGGATGGCCGAGACGCCCGACCGGAATCACCGCCTCAATCGCGGCTCGAATCGCACCCAGATCATCAGGAAGATCACTCGCGGTGAGGTTCGTGCGGACGGCGGCCATTCCACAGCCGATGTCGACGCCGACGGCTGCGGGCGACACCGCGTCCCGCATGGCCACGACGGAACCGACGGTCGCGCCCTTGCCCAGGTGGACATCGGGCATGACCGCGACATGGTGATGGACATAGGGGAGATCCGCGACGGCGCGCAGCTGGTCGAGGGCTGCGCTGTCAACCTCCTGCGGACGGGTCCACATCCAGATGGGGGTCCGCGCACCCCCGAGTTCGGCAACGGCGGCCATAACCGATCGCTCCTGTTCATCATCCGATACCCGGGCGGACGGTGCCCGGCGGTCTCACGAGCAGGAGCATGCCCGATGTATTCGGACTTTTCGAATGGTTTTCCGGCATCGGGTTCTGCAGCATCGGGCTTTCCGCCGCCGGACACGAACGGGGCCTGCGGAAGATGTCCCGCAGACCCCGTCGAACGCTGTCCTCATGGACTACCCGGTCGGGCTACTCCCCCCGACCGGGCTGTTCCCGACCGGACTATTCCCGGCCGAACTGCTCCCGAAGACGACGAAGTGCGTCCTCGTCGATCGCGGAGGCTGGCTGGTCGGGCTCGGCGGAGGTGTAGGAGGACGGGGCGACCGCGGCGGCCTCGGCTTCCTGCGCGGCCCGGATCTGTGCCTGGTGCGCCTCGTACCGCTGCTGGGCCTCGGCGTACTGCCGCTCCCACTCGGTCTGCTGCTCCTCGAAGCCCGGCAGCCACTCCCCCGTCTCCGGGTCGAAACCCTCGGGGTAGACGTAGTTGCCCGCCTCGTCGTACTTGGCCTCCATCCCGTACTGGGACGGGTCGAACGCCTCGCCTTCAGCGACAAGGGCGCTGGAGTCGTTCGCCTGCTTGAGGGAGAGGCTGATCCGGCGGCGGTCCAGGTCGATGTCGATGACCTTGACGAGGATCTCGTCGCCGACGTTCACGACCTGCTCGGGGATCTCCACATGCCGCTCGGCCAGCTCGGAGATGTGCACCAGACCCTCGATGCCCTCGTCCACCCGGACGAACGCGCCGAAGGGCACGAGCTTGGTGACCCGACCCGGGACGACCTGACCGATCGCGTGGGTACGGGCGAACTGGCGCCACGGGTCTTCCTGCGTGGCCTTGAGCGACAGCGACACCCGCTCGCGCTCCAGGTCGACGTCGAGGACCTCGACGGTGACCTCCTGGCCGACCTCCACGACCTCCGACGGGTGGTCGATGTGCTTCCAGGAGAGTTCGGACACATGCACCAGACCGTCGACACCACCAAGGTCGACGAACGCCCCGAAGTTGACGATGGAGCTGACGACGCCCTTGCGGATCTGGCCCTTGGCCAGCTGCGCGAGGAACTCCGACCGGACCTCGCTCTGGGTCTGCTCCAGCCACGCGCGACGGGACAGAACCACGTTGTTCCGGTTCTTGTCCAGCTCGATGATCTTGGCTTCGAGTTCGCGGCCGACGTAGGGCTGTAGATCGCGCACCCGGCGCATCTCCACCAGCGACGCAGGCAGGAAGCCGCGCAGCCCGATGTCAAGGATGAGACCGCCCTTGACGACCTCGATGACGGTGCCGTTGACGACGCCGTCCTCCTCCTTGAGCTTCTCGATCGTGCCCCAGGCGCGCTCGTACTGCGCGCGCTTCTTGGACAGGATGAGACGGCCCTCTTTGTCCTCCTTCTGGAGAACAAGAGCCTCGACGTGATCACCGACCGTCACGACCTCGTGCGGGTCGACATCGTGTTTGATCGAAAGCTCCCGCGAGGGGATCACGCCTTCGGTCTTGTAACCGATGTCGAGGAGCACCTCATCGCGGTCCACCTTGACGATGGTTCCGTCGACGATGTCACCGTCGTTGAAGAATTTGATCGTTTTGTCGACGGCGGCGAGGAAGTCCTCAGCCGAGCCGATGTCGTTGACCGCGACCTGCGGGGTGGTCGGGGTGGGCGGTGTGGTCACGGTCTCCACGGGTCGTACGTCGGTGGTGCTCGTCAAGGGGTCGGCTCCGGCTACGGGGTTCGTCGTATGCACGAGGGGCCGGATCGAACCGCCGGGACGGAGGGACAGGGACCGTGCAAAACGAACACTGTCGATACCGGTAGCGACGCTCGAGCGGATCTACTAGGTCTGAGATCCACAGACTCTCGTGCCAGACCCAAGTCTAGGGATCGGTGTCCCGGGTGGTCAACGCCATGGCGGGTCAACCTCGTTCCGCGTCGGGGTGAACCACGCCGGAGACGGCCCGCGAACCCGACAGGGGCGCGATTGTGTCACATCATCGGAACGGGATGACGCACGCGGCGGACAACCCACCCCCGATTCGATGATCAGAGGACACTGCGAGGATCGATGCCGTGAACGGACCAGAACCTGCCAGACCGGACGCGCCCCGGCCCGTCATGCCGCAGTACCCGCCGGGCGGATATCATCCCGCCGAGTTCGGCTACAGCGACGTCGACGACGACAGCGCCCGATGGGCCAACCGTGGCTACTGGGACGCGACAGCCGACGACTACCAGGCCGAGCACGGCGCCTTCCTCGGTGACACGGACTTCCTGTGGTGCCCCGAGGGTCTGCGGGAGGCTGACGCGCGGCTGCTCGGCGACGTCCGCGGCCGGACCGTGCTGGAAATCGGGTGTGGCGGCGCGCAGTGTGCCCGCTGGCTGGTCACCCGCGGTGCGGACGTGGTCGCACTGGACCTGTCCGCCGGGCAGCTGCGGCACGCCCGGACGCTGTCGGTGGCCACCGGTGTGGACGTCGCCCTGGTACAGGCCGACGCCACCCGGCTGCCGCTGGCCGCCGCAAGTGTGGACCTGGCCTGCTCGGCCTTTGGCGCCATCCCATTCGTCGCCGACAGCGCGGCCGTCATGCGTGAGGTCGCCCGGGTGCTGCGCCCCGGCGGGCGCTGGGTCTTCTCCACCACACACCCGATGATCTGGTCCTTTCCCGATCATCCGGGCAGGGAGGGACTGACGGTGGTCCGCAGCTACTTCGACCGGCGGGCATACGTCGAGCGGGACTGGGCCGGCCGCACGAGCTACGCCGAGACCCACCGTACCGCTGGTGATCGCGTCCGGGAGCTGGTGGCCGCCGGTCTGACCCTGGTGGACCTGATCGAACCGGAGTGGCCGGCAGGGCACGACCGGGTGTGGGGCCAGTGGGGGCCGGTGCGTGGCCGCCTGTTTCCATCCACCGCGATCTTCGTGACCGAGAAGGTCGCCGGGGCCACCTGAGACGTCCCGGCGACTATGGTGATCGCGCGGCCGGCCAGAGTCCGCCGGGGCCGGCCGCAGACTCCCAGCTGCAAGCTTGTTACAACTAGTAATGGGAATGTTACCGGTGTGACATGGTGGGAGGACGCAACGGCCAGCCGTCCGCGCACGGTGGATGCGGTCCCGGCTGCCCGGCGCCCATGCCCGCCCGAGCTCGCCCCGCCCGAACTCGCCCCGGTCGGCACCAGCCCCGCCGCGCCGGCGCCGCTGGCGGTACCGGCTCCGCTCGGGGTACCGGCCCCACCCCGCCACGCCGTGCGGGGGGCCATCCGCGGTGCGTCCCCACTGGCCCTTGCCGCCCTCGCCGCCAACCTCGCGAACCTGCTCGTCACGCTGGTGCTCGCCCGGCACTTGTCCACCGCCGCCTACGGGGCGCTGGCACAGTTGCTGGCGCTGTTCTTCGTGGTGTCCATGCCCGGCAGCGCCCTGCTCGTCGGCGTCGTCCGCAAGGTGACGCCCTGGCAGCAGACGGGTGAGGCCGCGATGATCGACCAATGGGTCGCACGGGTCCGGCGTGCCGGTGTCGTGCTCGTCGTGTTGACCGGGATCACAGCTCTGCTGCTGCGGGACGTCATCGCCACGGCGCTGTCGCTACCGGGTCCCGGCGGTGTCGCCGAAATGCTCACCGCGGGCGCCGCCTGGTGCCTGCTCTGCGTAGACCGCGGGTTGCTGCAGTCCACCCACAGGTACGCCGGCCTCGCGGTCAACCTCCTGCTGGAGGGCCTGGCCCGAGGTGCCCTCGCGGTCGGGCTTGTGCTGGCGGGCCTGGGTGCCGGTGGCGCCTGCCTGGCGATCCTGCTCGGTGTACTGGTCGGGCTCGGGCACGGGCACACGATCCTCGGCTCCCGCGCCGTCCGCGCTCAGGCGCCCGCCGACC
>NZ_CAUVXG010000075.1:4881-20554 GCF_963555885.1 Protofrankia sp. Cr2 | reverse complement strand
GCCCACGACCCCACGTCCGGGTAGGCCCCTGGCACCCGCGGCCATGCAGGGTCCCGGAACGGGCGCCTACCCGGTGTCAGCGACCGCCGGCAACCCGACGGGATGGATCCCGTCATCGACGGCGTCGCTGTCCACCGGGGCACATCGCATCCCACGCCCGCCGACGGGCCAGGCGGGAACGCCCACGCCGCAGGCGACCGGCCGGTTTCCAGCGGTACAGCCACATCCAGGGATGCAGCCACCTCCAGGGATGCAGCCGCCGCCACGGCCGCCGGCTGCACAGCAACCACCGGCTCCGCCGCAGCCACCGACCACGACACAATCACCTGGCCCGGCTCCCTACCCGATGCCACCGTCACCGCAGCAACGCTTCACCGGTCCGATCCAGCCGCTCGGGCGGGAGCAGCAGGCGCCCCGACAGCCCGCGCCGTGGAGCGGCAGCGAGCCGTCCAGGCAGCCGTTGTACGGGCCAGCCATACCCGCGGCCCGGCCCGCGCCGGTGATTTCCGGGCCAATGGGGATCCCGCCCACCCGAACGCCCGCCCAACCCTTCCCAGCCGAACCGGCTGGCAACGGGATGGCCCAGCGCATGGCACCGTCGGGCACCGACCGCATGGCACCGTCGGGCACCGACCGCATGGCACCGTCGGGCACCGACCGGCGCGCCGCTGACCCCCAACAGCACCATCCGCGCTATCCGCATCCCGCTGCACCGCGTGCCGACGTTCCGTATTCAGCAAGCGCCCAACACTCTGAAACGCCACAACAGCACGGAACGCCACAACATCCACAGGCACAGCCGGGCCGCACCCCACACCCGGGATCAGCGTCTGACGGGACGAACGACGGCGAAGGCGGCCGCTGGCCCGGATACGGCAACATCCTCGACGGCATCGACGTGATCTAGCGGCGGTTGGCGCGGGGTAACAACCGCCGTTCCCCGAGGTGCGTACCGCCCGATCACGCGCAAGGGTGGAGCTGTGTTCGCCAGACAGCCGACAGTCAGTGACAAGACCATGCCAACAAGGTTTGAATGCTGACGGCGGGTGGCATGAAGGCGACAGTGGCGGGCTGGTAGCGATGTTCGGACACATCGTGATGTTCGACGGCGTGCCCGTCGGCAGTGACCGGTGGAGGGTGAGGCGTGGCCGAAACTCTTACCGCACGCTTCGATCTACCTGCCAACGCCCGCGCCGCGGGGCGGGCACGGCGTCTTGTCAACGAACTGCTGGCCACCTGGGGCCGCGAGGAGGACGCCGAGATCGCCCGCCTCCTGGTCAGTGAGGTCGTCACCAACGCCGTCCGCTATGCCCGGTGCAACGATCCGGTGCGCGTCCAGATTGTCGCGCAGAACGGCCGGGTACGAATCGCGGTAGGTGACGGCAGCGCGATCCGCCCGATCGTGCGGACGGTGTGCGACGACGACGAGTCCGGCCGCGGGATGCATCTGGTGGCGGCTCTGGCCAGCGAGTGGGGCGTGATCGACAAGCCAGCCGACGACAGCCCCGGCAAACACGTGTGGTTCGAGCTGGCCGCGCCGGTGCCGGTGCCGGTCCATATTCCCGTCAGCGCCACACCGCCGGCAACGATCGGGAGCTGCCAACCTGAGTTGCTCCATTGACTGGTTCTTCCAGCGTCTTTGCGCCGGGCATGGGCTGGCCGGCATGGGCTGGCCGGCATGGGCAACCACAGTGGACGGGTGGATGATGAGACGGCGTCAGCGCCCACCTCGTGGCGTAGCGTCAGCGGCAGTATGAGGTCACCGACAGGGAGTCGCCATGCCCGTTCCCACGGATGCCCGGCTGGACGTGCGGATCCTGCTCAGTACGGGTGACCATCTTGTGGCGGTATACCTGCCAGCCGCATCGGCCCACGTGCTGCCCGGCGGAACCGTCGAACCCGGTGAAGGCGTCGGCGCGGCTGCAGCCCGGCACCTGTGCGTACTGGTCGGCGGCAACCAGGCTACGCACACGCCGCCTACATCCACGGCCATGCCTGCATCCACGACGTTACCCGCCTTCGTGGGCTGCGTCGAACACGCAGCCGGGCCAGCTGACGACTACACGATCACGATGTTGTTTTCGGCCGACATCCCGGCCGGCACGGACATACCCGCCACTTATCTGGGCGCACCGCTCGTCGCGCTGCCCCTCGGAAGCCTCGATGAGCGATCCTTGACTCCGCCGGCGGTCGCCGCTACGGCGATCCGCTGGCTGGAGGACCCCTGGCCGACGTGGCGTGGCCTACCGGTGTCCGAAGCCGAGCCGTGGTGGAACCATCTGCGTGAGTCCGCACAGTCCTTGCGTGCCCAACTGGATGCTCGCCGACACGAACTCGACGACACGTCCTTCCGGGACGCCGCCGTCGCCATGTGCGCACTCGTCGCCGCCGCCGACGGCACCATCGACGCGCGGGAGCGGGACGCGATGGCGACCATCGTCACCACCGACCGGGTCCTGAGCGCATTTCCACCAGACGAGCTGCTCGCGCTGTTCGACGCGCACGTGGCCGCGTTTCGCACGGATGCCGGCGAGGCCAGGTCCGCGGCGCTCCGCGAGATCGCCAAGGTGCGCGGGCGCAGAGTACGAGCGCGCTCGGTCGTCCAGTTCGGAGCGGTGATCGGACACGCTGACGGCACTTTCGACCCGGCCGAGCGAACCGCTGTCCGACAGGCGATCGATGTTCTCGGACTCGATCCGACAACCCTCGCAGTCCAAGCAGTCCAGGCCCACCGTCCCTGAGCACCCCCGACCACAACAGACCACAACAGACCACCGATCACCCCTGGCCACCACCGACCGCTCCCGACAACCGAAGAAAGGCGGGCCGACCCGGTGGACACCGTCACGGCAGCCATGTCCGCGCCCAGCACGTCCAGCACATCGGTGGTGTTGAGCGCACGCATGCTCTTCACGACCGGCGAGCGGATCATCGTCGCCAACCGCCGAGGGCAGGCATGGTGCACCCTGCCCGGCGGGAACGTGAAGCCGGGCGAGCGCGTGGAGCAGGCGCTGCGCCGCAAGATCCGGACGGAGACCGGCATGGCAGCGCGCACCCTCGACTTCGTGGGATGCGTGGAGCACTCGTTCGTCGAGGCCGGTCAGGCGTGGCATGAGTTGAACATGGTGTTCGCGTCCACCCTGTCACCGTTCGCGGACATCGTCAGCCGGGAGGAGGCCATCGACCTGGGCTCGCTGGCCGTGGCCGACCTCGACGCCTTCGAATTCCGACCCGCGCACCTGCGGACAGCCATCATGAACTGGCTGAGCACCCACCGTCCAGGCTGGTACGGCCCGGAAAGCCGGGCACTCTAACGCGGATACCGACCGGCCACGCGGATCTGTCCCGGTCCGGCCCTATCCTCGGATGCCTGCATTCGGTCCGCGGGCGTTCAGATTTCCGGGTGGATCAGGTCGCAGCGCGGATCCGTATCTGCCGCCTCCGTATCGGGTCAGACACCGGTCACGATCAGCCATGGTGACGAACCCCACTTGTGTGACAGCCGGGACGCGGCCGATCCCATTACGTTCCCACTCAAACCGGCTATGTAGCCGGTGGTTATCACGCCATCCACCGGGACGCCTCAATAAAGATCTGTCCACAGGATGTACGTTGTTCAGCATCCGTTATGAATCTCGATCTACCGTTGACGCCATGACGCCCGAGTGGGCAGCCTCCGAAAGAGCAGCCCCGGCAACAACTGCAGCTGACGATACCGCCGTCGTGCTACCGCCAGTCGCGATACCCCACCAACGCACCACGCACCCATTAGTGCGGGAAATGCCCGGCGAGTGCACGGCACATCCGCTTACGCTGACAGGAATCCGTTGGCCGCGCGCTCGCGCGGGATGGCTGCGCCGGCCCTGGGCCCTGATCGGGTTTTCCATCGCCGTCCCGATGACGCTGCTCCTAGTGATCAGGTTTCGGACCGAGGTAACCGCCAAGCTGTCGACCGTCCCGGCTCCCACCTGGCCCTGGCTCGTGGTGTGCGGGCTCGCCTCCGCCCTGTTTTTTCTGGCCAATGCACTCGCTCTGCGCGCGGCCAGCGGGCTGCCGCTACGGCTGCCGACAGCGGCGGGGGTCCAGCTCGCGGCTGCGGCTGCAAACCGGGTACTGCCGGCGGGCCTCGGGGCGATCGCGGTGAACGTCCATTATCTGGAACGCCAGCACCTCACCCGGTCGGCCGGGTTGAGTGCCGTCGCCGCCGTGAAGGTCGCCGTCGCACTCGCGCACGTCGCCGGAATCGTGCTCGTCGCCGGCCTGGCCGGCGGTCGGGTGCCCGGAAACCCGATGAGCACGCCCATCGGGTCGATCGCGGGGCACCTCGGATCCGGCCCAGCCCTGGCATGCATTGCCGGCTGTCTGCTCGCCTGCGTCGCGGTCGGCGGGCACCCCCGGGTCCGCGCCCGGTTGGTGCCCCCGCTGACGGCCGCGGGCCGGCATCTTCTGCTGCTCGCCCGGTCACCTCAACGGACGGCGATCCTACTCGTCTCCGCCGCCGGCACCAAGATCACACAAATCGTGGCCTTGGCTTCGTGCGTCTGGGCGTTCAACGGTTCGGGGTCGTTGCTGTCCATCGCCACCATCTACCTCATCGGTGCAGCAGTGGCCGGAGCCGTGCCGACAGCCGGCAACGTCGGGGCACTCGAACCGGCCCTCGCCCTCGGCCTCACCGCCGCCGGGGGCGAAGCCGCGTCCATGCTCGCCGCCGTTCTCGTGTACAGGCTGATCAGCTACTGGCTTCCGGTGCTGCCCGGAGTCGCGACGCTGACCACCCTGCGCCGTCGCAACGTGCTGTAGTGCCCGTACTACCTTCAGAGCGCCCGGCAATAGGGGCGTGGATGTTGTGGCCGGCGCCGGTGGGTCAGCCGACGCCCAGCCCCTTGGCGACCCGCGCGCCGAGGTCCGGATCGACCTGGCGCCAGTACTCGACGACACGCCGCTGGACGTCGGCCTGAACATCCTGGGACGCATGCCCGACGATATTGCCCACCAAGTGGTCGCGGTCGGTGTCGGACATCACGTCTCGGTACAGCGTGCCCGCCTGGCCGACGTCGTCATCGTCCCGCCGCAGCGTGTACGCCGACCGGACGAATTCGCCGTCGGCCTCCCACACGGCGTCGTCGGCGTACCGGGCCGCGTCGGCCCTGGGGCCGCCGTAGCTGTTCGGCGCGTACACCGGGTCACGGGACGGCTCATAACGCATTGCGCCGTCCTTGTTATAGGAGTTGACCGGCGACTTCGGACGGTTGATCGGTAGCTGGAGGTAGTTCGGACCAATCCGGTGACGATGTGTGTCCGGGTAGGAGAACAGCCGGCCGAGCAGCATCTTGTCCGGGCTCGGGCCGATCCCCGGCACCATGTTCGCCGGTTCGAACGACGCCTGCTCCACCTCGGTGAAGTAATCGCCGGGATTGCGATTCAGCACCATGCGTCCGATCGTGATCGGCGGGTAGTCCGCGTGTGGCCAGACCTTGGTCAGGTCGAACGGGTTGAAACGGTAGGTGGCGGCAGCCGCGAACGGCATGATCTGGATTTCCAGCCGCCAGGACGGATAGTCACCGGCATCTACAGCCGATGCGAGATCGCGGATGTGATAGTCGGGATCGATCGACACCGTCGCCTTCGCCTCGGCGTCGGTGAAGGTGTCGATACCCTGCTCGGTCTTGAAGTGGTACTTCACCCAGAACCGTTCACGTGCCGCGTTCACCCACATGAACGTGTGGCTGCCGTAACCGTTCATGTTGCGCCAGGACCGCGGCGTCCCTCGGTCACTCATCAGGATCAACACCTGGTGGGCGGACTCGGGTGACAGCGTCCAGAAATCCCACTGCATGTTGTTGTCCCGCAGGTGGTTGTCGGCACGCCGCTTCTGTGAGTGGATGAAGTCCTGGAATTTACTCGGGTCGCGTACGAAGAAGATCGGCGTGTTGTTGCCGACCAGGTCGTAATTACCCTCCTCGGTGTAGAATTTGATCGCGAAGCCACGCGGGTCACGAACCGTGTCAGCGCTGCCGAGCTCCCCCGCCACCGTGGAGAAGCGGACGAACACGTCCGTACGCCTACCCACCTCGGCGAGGAACGCAGCCTTCGTGTAAGGGGTGACGTCCGCGGTCACCTCGAAGTAACCGTGCGCACCACCCCCCT
This sequence comes from Protofrankia sp. Cr2, assembly GCF_963555885.1. Taxonomy (NCBI): domain Bacteria; kingdom Bacillati; phylum Actinomycetota; class Actinomycetes; order Frankiales; family Frankiaceae; genus Protofrankia; species Protofrankia sp. Cr2. The sequence continues at coordinate 14,407 of NZ_CAUVXG010000075.1, read as the reverse complement.
TGGCATGGACGACCCGCTCGGGCACCCGCTCCCGGTTGAACTGCGCCATCTTCTGGACCAGGTAGTGGTCCTGGAGCAACAGCGGGCCGTCGGGGCCGACGGACAGCGAGTGCTCGTCGCTGGCGGCCGGGATCCCCGCATCAGTCGTCGTCGCGGGTGTCAGGTTCGCAGGTGGTCCAGACTCAGTCATCGAGGCTCACTCCTGTCCAGTCGTCGTGGCGGCCCTGTTCGTTGGGGGCGAAGAAGGCCTACCCGCCGGAGGCCGCTGGATAATCCCGGATCCCGGATCCCGGATCCCGGATCGCGAACCGCGAAGCAGATCGCCTAAGAGCGCCCGGCAATAGGGGCGTGGATCAAGGAGCGGGGCTGGGGCGCGTAGATCGCGAGGCGGAGGAGGGAGACACCGGAGGTTGTGGGTGTCGACCGACGACAACGTGGCGAGGTGCGCGCCCCGGCCCCGCAACGCCGCGTCCCCTATTGCCGGTCGCTCTAAGCCGGCTCGTTCAGCCGCAGGAGCGCACGCGTCTCGTGCTCATGCCCGAGGATGGACAGCCCACCAGCGTCCAGCACGAACCGGGCGCCGAGAACCGGATCGAGCTCCAGCCAGCGCGCGACCAGCACCCGCAGCATGTGGCCGTGCCCGATCAGGGCTACGTCACCCCGTGCCAGGTACGACACGACGCGTTCGATCACCGCATCAGCGCGGCCGCCGACCTGGGCAGGGGTCTCACCTTCGTGGGTGGGCCCGGTCCACACCGTCCAACCTGGCATTGATCGGCGGATGTCAGGCGTCGTGACGCCCTCGAACTCTCCGTAATTCCACTCGGCGAGATCGTCCCAGACCTCGAACCGCGCCACCCCTGCACCGGCGTCAACCCGGTCGCCTGCGTCAACCCGGCGACCGGGGTCAGCCGAACGGGTCAGACCGGCGAGTTCGGCGGTCCGCAGAGCACGTTGCCTCGGACTCGCCGCGACCAGCACGAAGGACCAGGCGGCGAGCCTGTCCGCGAGTCGGGCGGCCTGCTTCTCCCCAGCCGGGGTGAGTGGCACGTCCGTGACACCGGTGTGCCGACCGGATCGGCTCCACCCGGTCTCGCCATGGCGGAGCAGCACGAGCCGACCTGACGGAACGACCATTGCCGGCAACTGTCACGCGGTTCGACGACGACGACGGCGACGGCGACGACCGGCACCGACAGCCAGGAGCAGGACGGTCCCGGCTATGAGGACCCGATCCCACCGAACGGTGCGTCGCAGGCCGTATCCCGAACCGGTATCACCGGCAAGGAGCTGCCCGTCTGGTGACGCGCCGACGGCGGAAGCCTCCCCACCCTCCCCGTCGAAGCCCGCGGTGATCGCATCCGGCCCGGCAAAGCTACCGGAGATCACCTTCTGGCGAAGTTCAGCCACCCGGCCCCTGATCTGCTCACCGGTCCGCTCGACGACCCTTCTGGGACTCACGAGCTCGGCAATCGCGTCCAGGGTCACCGTCAGCTCGGCACGGGTGTTCTCGATCTGCTGCTGGATGGCAGCCGGGTCCTGCGGCACCGATGTCGCCCTTTCCTCCGCGCGATGACTGCCTACCTGGCATTTTGCCCCGTCAGCCCCGTCAGCCCCGTCAGCCGGGAACCTTTGGAACCGTGAGACGCTCGAATACCTGGCAACACTGTGGCCTACCTGAAAAGCCACTGCCGCTGCCACTGTCTGGAAACACTGTGACAGCCATGACCTCCCGGGTCGACGTTAAGAGCGCCCGGCAATAGGGGACGCGGCGTCGCGGGGCTGGGGCATGCATCTCGCCACATCGCTACCCGTCCATCGCTTCGCGAGGCACGGGTACCCCGGCTCGTCGGTCGACACCCACGACCTCCGGTGCCTCCCTCCGCCGCCTCGCGATCTACGCACCCCAGCCCCGCTCCTTCATCCACGCCCCTATTGCCGGGCGCTCCAAGGATCCGGTGGTCTCCGGCAGGGCGATCGTCGGGGACCGCCGGATCGCGAAGCAGGGCGGCGCCTGGCCCGCAGCGCTGCCGAGGATCGTGCCAGAACGGGCACACGAGCGCGAGGCGAAACGACGGTGAGCGGCACAGCTCACCGGCGCTGCCTGGACCGGTGAAGACCGCGGCCCACACGCCGGTGTTTACCCTGGTCGGGTGAGCTGCCAACGATGTCTGCGCTGGCAGCGACGGCGGCCGGGCTATGCGGTTCGCCCGGGTCTGTCCGCCGCGAGCACGATGTGGCGCGGACCATTCGGGCTGGGCGTCCGGTTCGCCGTGCCGTCCGTCACGCTGGCGATGCTCGCCCACCTACCGTCGACCGGGCCGAAGCCCGGTCTCGCTCCGATCCTCTTCATCACGGTTGGCCTGATCGCGGTCGCCGCGGGCCTCACCGCCGGCGGGCGCCCCGGGCGCGCTGGACGCGCTGGGCTCGACGGCCCGGTGGGGTACGCGGTGGCGGTCCTGACCCAGGCGGGCTTGCACGGGATCCTCGCAATCTCCGCCTCGCCGCGACCATCCCACTCGTCTCTGGCCGCCCGCGTGCTCTGTCACCCACCCGGCGCACGTGGCGACACTCTCGCCCGCCTGGGACACTCGAGTGCGGGCATTGCCAGCAATACTCCCGGCAACGCCGCCGGGAGCGTCCCCGTCACCATCCATGGCGCCGGGTGGACGCCTGACGCACGGGGCCTGATCGTGCTCACCGCCCACATGCTGGCCGCGGCGGGAGTGCTGTGGTGGCTGCGGCACGGCACAGCCGCGGCCCGCGCCGTCATACGTCTGTTGTCCAGCCGCCTGTGCCCACTCGTCGCGCCGGTCACGATCATCCGCCCGAGCCGCGGCCTGCCCCTTGTCCGCCGGCACCCGTCCTGGCTGCGCATGATCTGTCTGCGTTACACCCTGGCGCGGCGCGGACCACCGCGCCGGCCCGCCTTCGCCGCCGTGCCCGCGGCATTCTGACCGTCGGTCATGCCACGTTCGCGCCGAGCCCTCAGGCGATCTCACACACACCATCCGGCGTGGGCCATGCCTGCCGGCTCGATCGTCCGCCGGCCCGGTCGTTCCCACTATCGGTCGTTCCCGTTTTCATACGGCTCCCGCTCACTACGAGGAGTTATGCCAACATCCTTTCCGTTCGCGCGTCGACCACGCCTACTGGCCGCCGTGCCGCTGACCGCGCTTGTGCTCGTCGCTGCCGGCTGCTCCGCAGGTAGCGAGTCAGCGGTCACCATCATGGACGACTCCGGGACGTCCACAGGGCTGCGTGGAACAGCGGTCCCACAGCCGATCGACAAGCCGGCCATGAACCTGACAGACACCGCCGGAGCCCCGTTCGACCTGCGCTCGCGGACGGCGGGGAAGGTCACACTGGTGTTCTTCGGCTATACCCACTGCCCGGACGTCTGCCCGACGACGATGGCTGACATCGCGGCGGCGCTCAACGTGGTGCCGACCGCGGTACGCGCACAGGTTGCAACGGTATTCGTCACCACTGACCCCGACCGCGACACCGGCGGCGTACTCCATCAATGGCTGAACCAGTTCGACCCGTCCTTCATGGGCGTCCGCGGCACGCTGGCGCAGGTGCACGCGCAGGCCGACGCTCTCGGTATCCCGCTCGAGGAGCCGGTCCGCCAGCCAGATGGCAGCTATACCGTTACGCATGGCACGCAAGTCATGGCATTCACCAAGGACGACAAGGCGACGGTCTTGTATCTGGCCGGAACCCAGGTTGCCGACTATGTCCACGACCTGCCGGTCCTGATCAACACCAGAAAGACTACGTGACCCCATGAAACACGTGACCCCGTGAAACACGTGACCTCGTGAAAAGGGAACGGACAGCGGACAGCCCTGTGAACATTCCGGGCGTTGACCTGTCAGACACCGACGTTCCCGGTGCCGTTCCCGGCGACGTTCCCGGTGCCGTTCCCGGCGACGTTCCCGGTGCCGTTCCCGGTGCCGCCACGGCCGTCTGGAGGCCGCTTCAGGCGTGGGTTACCGGCCCGCGGATGGCGCGGATCCTCGCGACCGTGCTGCGGTTCAGTCTGGCCGCGATCTGGCTCGCCGCCGGCATCCTCAAGATCGGTGATCCGCAGGGAATGGTACGGTCGGTCCGGGCATTCCGCATTCTGCCTGAACCGTTCATCCATCCGGTCGCGTACGCCGTCCCGTTTGTGGAGATCGCGCTCGGCCTACTGCTGCTCGTCGGCCTGGCCGTGCGGGTGGGAGCTGTCGTGTCCACCCTGCTACTCGCCACCTACATCGCAGCGATCACGGCCGCGGCAGCACGTGGCCTGCACATCGAATGCGGCTGCTTCTCAGCCGGCGGCAACCTGACCGCGGACGCGCCCACCCACTACACCGAAGAAATCGTGCGGGACAGCCTGCTCCTCGTCGCGAGCGGCCTGCTGGTGCGCTGGCCGCACAGCGTGCTGACGCTGGACCGTCTCCTCGACCGACCGTTCCAGGAGAATTGATGAACCCCACTTCAGGCAAGGACGGGCCGAAAGACGCCCCAGCCGGACGGCGGCCTGCGGGTCGCGATGAGGCCCGGCGCGAGAAGGCCGCCACGGCCCGAGCCGCCGAAGCCGCGCATGCGCGGCGGCGCCAGCGCATCATCATTGCGTCGGTTGCCGTGGCTGTGCTCGCGCTGGTCGGCGTGATCGGCTTCGCCGTCCAAAGCAGTCGGACGGGCGCCACACCCGTCGTGCTGCCGGCGAACGCGACCGGGAGCGACAACGGGATCGTCGTCGGAAAGGCGACCGCTCCGGTCACCGTCGACTTCTACGAGGACTTCCAGTGCCCCATCTGCGAGAATCTCGAAACATCGCTCGGCCCCACCGTCCAGCAGCTGATTGACGCCGGAGAAATCAAGGCCGTCTATCACATGATGTCCTTTCTTGGGCAGGAGTCCGTCCGAGCCGCGAACGCCGCCGCCGCCGCCGCCCAGGAAAACAAGTTCAAAGAATACCACGACGTTCTCTACGCCAATCAGCCACCCGAGAAAACCGGCGGCTTCACCAACACCACATTGACCGAACTCGGCGGCAGACTCGGACTGATCTCCGCGGCGTTCACCGACGCCGTGAACAACGGCACATACAACGGTTACGTCGCGAAGGTGGAGGATGATGCGTCCAAGCGCGGCGTGAACGGCACGCCGACCGTATTCGTCAACGGCACTCAGCTTGCCCCGCAGGCCCTGACGCCGGAGGGCTTCACAGCCGCGGTGACCGGTGCCACCCGGTAACAACGCCGCCCGGTGACAACGCGCCGCCGGTGCGGGTGCGGGTGCGGGGCGGCTGAGAGTCCCTGAGGGCCTCCGGGTGTGCGAAAAGAACCACCCTCGCACACCCTTTGGCCCGGCAGGCCACGGCCGCACGAGGTGAGATAACGGCTATGGACGCCGCCCAGTGGGACCGCCGGCACGCCGGAGCCGGTCTGCTCTGGACCGCCGAGCCGAACCCGACCGTGATCGAACAACTCGCCGACCTGCACCCGGGCCGAGCCCTCGATCTGGCCTGCGGGGTGGGCCGCAACGCGGTCTGGCTTGCCACCCAGGGCTGGCGGGTCACCGGTCTGGACTTCTCCGATGTCGCAATCCGCAAGGCACGGGAACTGTCCCGCCGGTTCGACGTGACGCCGGACTGGATCCACGCCGACGTCCTGGGCTGGACACCGAGGCCCAGGTCATACAACCTTGTCACTATCTGCTATCTTCACCTGCCACCCAGCGAGCGGCGTGCAGTTCTGTGTGATGCGGTGAACGCGATCATCCCGGGTGGAACGCTGCTGCTACTCGGGAACGACCGCGCCACCCCGCCGGGCGAACCCAGCGAACCGGATCATCTCGAACGACTCCTCGACGCCGACGAACTGCTGACGGACCTGGCCGACGGTCCCCCGCTACGGATCAGCCGAGCCGGCCGCATACCGAGCCCGCCTGACCGCGACAGCCGGAGCCGAACGGCTATGGACACGCTCGTGGTAGGGATCAGACCAGGCCCGACATCCACCCATCCGGCGCTCATCGAGCCGGTACCGGGAATGGCGACCGACGGCCAGCCCACCTTGCGGTCGCGGTCGCTGTCGCTGTCGGTCGGTGGGTTCGTAGTCGTCCACCGGATGCCCGATGTGGCGGAGCTGCGCCGGCTGCGCACCGCCGGCGGCCTGCCCGACCCCGGTCCCCGAGCCGCGGCGGACGCCCTCGCCGGCAGTCTGGCCGGGGTGTGTGTGGAGGCCGTGGACGAACCGGGCCGCGCGGTGGGTTGCGGCCGCATCGTCGGGGACGGCCGCACCTTCCTGGTCATCATGGACGTCGCGATCGACCCCATGGTCTTCGCCGACGCGGACGCCGACGCCGGAGTCGACCTTTCCGCATTGATCGTGAACGAGCTGCGCAGATGGGCTGCCGATCAGGTGGATCCGACTGCGTTCGTCGGTGTGGCGACAGTGGCGGGAGTCGAGCCGCTCGCCGTCCGTTCCACGCCGGCGAGCCGGCCACCCCAGCGTGCGCAAGGGCATTCTCAAGGGGGCGAGTTTGCGACAGGGCGGACGTCGGACTAACTTTCCGGCCATGACTGAGAGTGCCGCCGCTGCCCGTCTCACCCCTGGTGACACCGCCCCGGATTTCACCTTGCCCGACGCCGACGGCACGGATGTGTCGCTTGCTGCCTACCGGGGGCGAACGGTGGTCGTGTACTTCTACCCCGCGGCATCCACGCCCGGCTGCACTAAGCAGGCCTGCGACTTCCGGGACAGCCTCGCGCAGCTCAACGGCGCCGGGATCGACGTGCTGGGCATCTCCCCGGACAAGCCGGCGAAGCTGGCGAAGTTCCGTGACAACGAGGGGCTCACCTTCCCGTTGCTGTCCGACCCGGACCGCGCGACGCTCACGGCCTACGGCGCCTACGGCGAGAAGACGCTGTACGGCAAGAAGACCCTCGGTGTGATCCGGTCGACTTTCGTCGTGACCGCCGACGGAAAGATCGAAAAAGCGCTGTACAACGTCCGGGCGACCGGCCATGTCGCCAAACTCATCCGCGATCTCGACCTGGCCGACTGACCCGTACCGACACCCGCGGGAGGCCCTCACGTACCCGCTGGAGTCACCCGCCCGCGAGCACCGGGGTCCCCTGGCCGTGCGGCGGCCGGGGGCGCAGGCTGGATATGAGAGGCCGTCAGGCGCATCGCCAGATCCAGGGCGCCTTCCACGCCTCTGTCGCAGGTGACCGCGATCCACGGGCGGGACCGCGGTCACCTGCGACAGCACGCGCCCGCCGATCGCTACTGTGGTACCTACGCGGGAGTGGCGGAATGGCAGACGCAGCAGACTTAGGATCTGCCGCCTTCGGGCGTGGGGGTTCAAGTCCCCCCTCCCGCACCGGTTGATCCGACGGTTCGCGGACCATGCGCGGCACAGAACCATCCACAAGATCGACACCATCCACAAGATCGGCGCGTGTTTGTCGTCAGGTACGCATATCGGGCCAAAAAGCGTACCTAGCAACAAACACGCGCCGATCATGGCCTGGGCCGATGACACGCCCACCCCGTCGAACCCAAGCCGGACGGAGGACCCGCCAGCGGTCAACGGCGGTAGACGTCGCGGCGATGGCCGAGCTCCACAACCAGGACCACGAGCACGTCGTCCCACACTGTGTAGATCACCCGATAGTCGCCGACCCGGATACGCCAGTAACCCGGTTGGCCGACGATCGCCTTGCAGCCCACAGGCCGCGGCGTGTGCTCCAACGCGAGAATGACCTTGGTCAGCCGGTTCTGAACATCACGGGAAAGCTTCCGGAAGGCACGCTGGGCATGCGGGTCGATCTCGACCTTGTACGACTCAGCGCCCGCCACAGCGCCTTATCTTGCCGTTTGCGTACGACAGCCTTCATACCTGGTCGTCGTCGAGGTTGTCCGGATCGATCCCGAGCTCGGCCAGGAACGCCCGGAAGGGTATCGGGTCGCCGCCTTCGGCAAGCGCAGCATCAAGACACTGACGGTCGTATTCGTCCTCTTCGTCCGTCGTCTCGTACACTCTGTCGATCATCGGCTCGGACACGCGCTCACCTCCTTACATCACCATGCGCCTTGAGACGCGGGTCCAACACACCGCGATCCTAGATCGCAGTATCTCAGATCGCACAATCAAGGACCAGCGTGCCGACCCGCGACGGTGGCGGGGCGGAGCCCGCGGCAGGTGTAGAAGGCGCCGACGGCGGCGGGCGCGGCGGGCGCGGTGGCGCGCGGGCCTCGGGGACGGCGACCGGGCGCCGGCCGATGCGCCGTCGGCGTCCGCGGCAGCGTCGAGCAGGCCGACGACGCTGGGGACGTCGTTTGGGGACAGATAGTCGGCGAGGAACGCCTGAGAAGCCATATCGCCGAGCATCTCCCGGTGGCGGCCCAGCCAGTGGACGCTGGCGGCCACGTCTGGTGAGCCGATCTCCAGCTGGATGGCCAAAGCCGGCGGGTGTACGGCACCGCGTCCACTGCCCGGCCCTGCGCGGTGTGGAGCACCCCAAGCTGGGACGTGTTGGCGGCCGATGCGGCGAGCACGCCCGGGGCCGGGAAGGATCTCGATTTTCTGGCGCATTGTCGCTAGTTATGTCACAGTATGTTACCTTACACATAGGGTTGTGAGCGTGTGGTCGATGGTTGCTCTTGATGGTCAGTGCGGATGCGGGGAGGACCGTGGTGGGTGCCTGGGGTGTGCTGGAGTTGGACGGTGATCCGACTCCGGGTGATCCGGATGCGGTGCGGGCGATGGCCGTCCGGCTGCGAACCCAGGCTGAGCTCGCCGAGAGTGGCACCGCGCGGTTGCGGGCGATCGCGGGCAGTGGTGGTGACCTAGCGATGGCCGGCGACTACGCGTCCCTGTTCACTGAGGCGTTGGTGGAGTTACCCGACGGGTTGGCCCGGTTGGCTCGTGCCTACCGGGGCTGCGGGGATGCGCTGTTCGGCTTTGCGAACGGTCTGACCGAGGCGAAGATCCGGGCGGGGGTGGCGTTACGCCAGGGCCTGGACGCCGATGATCGTTATCGGGTGGCGTTGGGGGAGGTCCGGGCGTTGCTGCCCCCGGACCGGGAGTGGTTGTTGTGGCCGCGGGCGGAGCTGTCCGAGGGTTCGATCGGTGCGGCGACGGCGATGTGGGACGCGCAAGCGTGCGTTTCACCCGCGACCTGCTCGGGAACGTGGTCGAGACACGATCCGCGGACGCTGCGGTGACGACCTTTGCCTACGACCCGGCGGGACGGGTGACGCGGGCGACGAACACCGACGCCGACTGCACGCTTCAGCGGGACGCGCTGGGCCGGGTGCTGGCCGAGACGTGTAACGGTCGTACGGTGTCGTCGGCGTTCGACGTGCTCGGCCGACGGGTGCGGCGGGTGACGCCGTCCGGAGCGGAGAGCGTCTGGGCGTATGACCCGAACGACCTCCCGATCTCCCTGCACACCGCCGGTCGAACCCTGCGCTTCGCTCACGACGGCGCAGGCCGGGAGGTCAAGCGCCGCCTGGACACC
>NZ_CAUVXG010000075.1:0-4261 GCF_963555885.1 Protofrankia sp. Cr2 | reverse complement strand
ACGCACGGGTGCTCCAGCGCCGGGACTACTCCTACAGTCCGGATGGGTACGTCGCCGAGATTGATGACATGCTCGCCGGGGTGCGTCGGTTTGATCTCGATCCGGTGCGGCGGGTCACCGCCGTCCACGGGGCTGACTGGTCCGAGCGGTACGCCTACGACACGGCGGGCAACATCACCGACGCGTCCTGGCCGGTGCCCGTCCAGCCTCTACCCGCACAGTCCCTCCCCGCGCAGCGTGACGGGCGCGACGGGGTGCACGAGGCCGCGCAGGGTGGCCGGGAGTACGCCGGCACGCTGATTCGCCGGGCCGGCCGGGTCCGCTACGAGCATGACGGCCAGGGGCGGGTGACGGTGCGCCAGCACAAGCGGCTGTCGGGTAAGCCACGCACCTGGCGCTACACCTGGGACGCTGATGACCGGCTGACCGGGGTGACCACCCCCGACGGCCAGCGCTGGCGATACCGGTACGACCCGTTCGGCCGGCGGATCGCCAAACAGCGTCTCGCCGGCGATGGCGCCAATGGTGCCGTCGATGATGGCGGGGTGGTCGAACAGGTCGACTTCGCCTGGGACGGTGCCGTCCTCGCCGAGCAGCAGCACCACACCACCGCCACCGGCGGCGATCCGACGCCGCGGGTCACCACCTGGAACTGGGAGCCCGGCGGTTTCCGGCCGCTCACCCAGTCCGAACGCCGCCCGTCCGACTCGGCTGTCGGCGGTAACGGCAGCGACCACATCGCCGAGCAGGCGTGGTTCGACGCCCGGTTTTATGCCATCGTCACCGACCTCGTCGGCACACCCACCGACCTCGTCGACCCCGACGGCGAGCTCGCCTGGCACGCCCGCACCACCCTGTGGGGCGCCGGCCCGCCATCGTCGTCCTCCGCCGGCGGTGCAGTCGACTGCCCGCTGCGTTTCCCCGGCCAATATCACGACCCCGAAACCGGCGCGAACTACAACTATCATCGCTACTACGACCCCGAGACCGCCCGCTATGAATCCACCGACCCACTCGGCCTGGCCCCCGCACCCAACCCTCACACCTACGTTCACAACCCGCTGGGTTGGCTCGACCCCCTCGGCCTCGCGCCGTATGACATATTTGTCAGAAGGGGAACAAACTGGGAAAGCGCGGGCAGGCTGACCCGGCAGGCGCAAGCAGCGGAAGATACTGGACGGTTTCCGCACGGTGTATCGGTAACAAGCCCTGAATCGAATCTCCGTTTGTCCAGGGAGCCCACTGACTCTGTGACTGCGGCACGTCAACAGATCGAGGACACAGGTTTTCGTCTAGAACACACGCCAACAAGACAGGATATTGATCACCACACCTTGGTGTTACCGAAGCCAGTGACGGCGGATGTTACTCAGGCCTTCAATCTACTTTTCGGGCGGTCAAAATGACCACTGCTGCGGAGCAATTGGCTGCGATTCCTCTCCGGGAAATCAGAATGGAACGGGCAGTCGTTCTTGACTGGTTCGACGGTCCCCTCGAGGGCTTCCTGCGGATAGCTGATACTGACTCCACCTGGTACTTCCAGCTGGCCGGGGAGCGCACCAGATATCATACGGTTGACGACCGTCTTTATCTCCTGTTTCATGCGCCGACCGATGCCCTCGAGTGCTTGGCGGAGGTTCTTGGAGAGGATGAGATGCCTACGGGAAAACTGTGGGTACCTAGCTGGAGTTTTCGGGATGCCAATGCTCAACAGCGGGCTGAGGCGGTGCTCGCTGGGCTGCTGGAACTAGTTGGGCGGGCGCAACTTTTTCTGCGGTCGAGCGACCTGCTTCATATTGAAGATCTCTGGCTGACCGCGGATCGTGTCACGATTACTCGCTAGTCGAACTGTTTCTCAAAGTCGGCCTTGCCCCTCCGGCGTCGAGGAGTTCCCGCTGTGCATCCTCTGCCGGCGTTCGAGTTCGGCCAGCCACAGTTCGAACAGCTGGCAGTAGAGATGAAGAAACCTGGGCCTGACCTCACCGGTGCGGACAAGGAGCTCAATACCCGACTCTCCAAGATCAGGCTTGTCGGCTGGGCCTGCCGGTAGATCGGCGTGCCAGTGCCACATCCGTGAGCGGAACGTCGGACCGTTGCTGATGGGTGCTCGCTCGCGGTGGAGAATCAGTCCGGGAGGTCACGGATGCGCAGCGTAGCGGTTGTTACAGGCGGTAGCCGTGGGATAGGCGCGGCCACGGCGATCCTGCTGGCCCACCAGGGCTGGGACGTCTGCATCGGCTTCCGGGCAGCCGCCGAGTCGGCCGGCCGCGTTGTGGCGGAATGCGAGGCTGCCGGCGTGGCCGCGGTCGCCGTTCCCACCGATGTCACCTCGCCGGACGCCATCGCCGCACTGTTCACGGCCGCGGACACCATGGGGCCGGTGGCGGCGCTGGTCAACAACGCGGGCATCGTCGCCGGGCAGGCACGGGTCGAGGAGATGACCCACGACCGGCTCGTCGCCATCTTCGCCGTCAACGTGGTCGGTGCCTTCCTGTGCGCCGGACATGCGATCCGGCGCATGTCGACGCGGCACGGCCGAACGGGTGGCGTCATCGTCAATGTCTCCTCGGCGGCCGCCCGCCTCGGCAGCCCCGGCGAGTACATCGACTACGCCGCCTCGAAGGGCGCCATCGACACCATGACGATCGGCCTGGCCAAGGAGGTCGCGGCCGACGGCATCCGGGTCAACGCCGTCCGCCCCGGCCTCATCCGCACCGACATTCACGCCAGTGGCGGGCAACCCGGCCGCATCGAGCGCCTCGCGACCGGCATCCCGATGGGTCGCGGCGGTGAGCCCGACGAGGTCGCACATGCGATCACCTGGCTGTGCTCACCCGAGGCGTCCTACGTCACCGGAGCGATCCTCGACGTCACCGGCGGCCGCTGATTCAACCTGATCCTTCGCCACTGACGGCTACCTGGCACTTGGTAGCCGCCTACCGTCTCACCCGGACCCACGGACAAGCGGCCAACCGCGCCTGATCCACGAAGAGGCGCTAGCAGGAGCATCCGCCGCCGCACCCGCAGGTGCCGCCGCCGTGGCTGGTCGAGGCACGGACGGCAGCGCGGCGTCGTTGGTGGCGCCCCCAGAACACGACCGCGAGCACGACAAGGCCGACAGAGACGGCGAGGAGGGTCTGGTTCAGCGCCGCGGCGGCGCCGGCCGCTGTCGAGCAGTTCGGCGACCTCGTCGAGGGTGAACCCGAGCCGCTGCGCGGCCTTGATGACGCCCAGCAGGATCACCGCCTCGGCCGGGTAGAGCCGGTGCCCGCCCGGGGTGCGCACCGGTTCGGCCAGCAGTCCCCGCCGCTCGTAATAGCGCAGCGTCTGGGTGTTCACCCCGGCCGCGGTGGCGAGCTCGCTGGTGCGCAGGCCGCCCAGGCTCACCGGTAGGTCCGGTGCACGGTCGGGGCAGTGCGGGTTTCGATCCAGTCAGACACGTCCGCGCGCGCATCCGGCACGTTCACCGTGACGACAACCGTCTCGCCGGTCGGGGCGACCGTGGACTGGAAGAAGGCACAGCACGACGACTCCCGCCCGGCCAGGTCCCGGACCTCGCCCTCAACCCCGCCGGAGGCGGTCAACGTCAACACGGGCGACGTGGGATGGTGCAGCCGGCGGGTCCGCATCCGCTCACGGCTCTCTCCTTGGGTCCGGACGCCCTCCCGCGAGCGCCTCGAACTGACGGTAAGCCTGTACTCGGGTACCGGATGCAACCCCGAAGCGCCGACCATCCACAAGATCGGCGCGTGTTTGTCGTCAGGTACGCATATCGAGCCGAAAAGCGTACCTAGCAACAAACACGCGCCGATCATGGCCCGTGTAGGTCGTCAACGCAGCTTAGGATCAGCCGTGGGGACGGCGCCATCCGTCCGTCCGCTCGTCGGCTACCAACGTGTCGCCTTCGCCGTCGCTCATGGCCCTTGACTGTAGGCCGCGCGCGCCGACGCGACATCCAGCGACATCCCGGTCCCCACCATTGCGGCGACGTCCGTGAAGAAGAAAAGCGGTGTGACCTGGTAATCGTGCCAGCCGTTCTCGATGGCGAACAGCTCCGCCGACTCGGCCGAACCAAACGTGATCGTAGTGTCACGGACTCGCCGATTCTCCCCCGAATCAAAGCGGACGACTCCGTAGAGGACGGGCAGCTGCCCGACCCCGGTCTCCTCGGCACCGGTCTCCTCGGCACCAGTCTCCTCAGCACCGGTCTTCTCCCTACCGCTGCCCCTGCTTGCGCTGGCTGCCGCCACCGGCCCCACCG